>JAVVFR010000040.1:0-9112 GCA_032250595.1 Bacteroidales bacterium
AGCTGAAAAGTCTTCAGAAACATTATGGAAAGCAAAGCACTAATTATCTTAATTATCAATATATTATAATTATTATTCGCTTTTACTTGACTTTTCTGAATTTAAGCTTATTTTTGCAAAAAATTAACAAGCTGATAAATGTATTGGACTTTAGAATTAGCATCAAAACTTGAAGATGCGCCCTGGCCGGCAACAAAAGAGGAGTTAATCGATTATGCATTACGGTCAGGTGCACCCATGGAAGTTATTGAAAATCTTAAAGAGATAGAGGATGAAGGTGAAGCTTATGAGAGTATTGAAGACCTTTGGCCGGACTATCCGACAAAAGAAGATTTCTTCTTTCATGAAGATGAATATTAATCAAAAGGGTAAGACCTGTAAGAAGCCGCTTTTAAGAGCGGCTTTTTTTATAAAAGATATTTCGCTACTATGGGCATCCTGCGGCCCATACCAAAAGCCTTAGGAGAGACACGCAATATAGGAGGCGTTTGATGCCGTTTATATTCATTTGTATTTACCATCTTCAATACCCGATTTACCAGGGCTGCATCATAGCCCAAAGCAATTATTTCATTGGGCCCTTTGCGTTGCTCGATATACGCATACAATATTTTATCAAGCACAGAATATGGCGGCAGCGAATCCTGATCCATTTGATTATCACGCAACTCTGCTGAAGGCGGTTTGTTGATAATCGCCTCCGGAATAATTTCTCTGTTACGGTTTATATATCTTGCCAGGTCGTAAACCTGCATTTTATAAACATCACCCAACACCGACAAACCACCACACATATCACCATATAAAGTACCATATCCTACTGCGGCTTCGCTCTTATTGGAGGTGTTTAACAAAATGTAACCAAACTTATTGGAAAAAGCCATAAGTATGACTGCACGCAACCTTGCCTGCATATTCTCTTCGGTAGTGTCGAACGGTGTATTTGCAAACCATGGTGCCAACAAGCGCTCCATATTCGAAAAAGCACCTTCAATACTTATCTCTTCACACTTTATCTGTAGATGCTTTGCCAGGATAACGGAGTCATCAACAGAGTGCCCGGAGGAGAACCTGGAGGGCAACATTACAGCAAACACATTCTCTTTACCCAATGCCTCTACTGCCAAAGCCAGTGTTACTGCCGAATCGATCCCTCCCGATAAACCGAGGAGTGCCTTTGAGAAATGGAGCTTCTTAAAGTAATTCTTTATCCCCATCACCAGCGCATCATGAATAAGTGCGATTTCATTGTTAACAGGCATTGATACTGACTCATAATCATGGAGTTTCGATGTGTCGACGATGTAAAAATCCTCTTCAAATGATGCCAGTTGTTTTCTGACATTACCCTCCTGGTCCATCACAACAGATCCTCCATCAAACAACAACTCTGTTTGTGCTCCCACATGATTAACATAGACCAAAGGGAGATGATACTCTCTGGCATTGGCCTCCAGTACTGCTGTTCGATTACTTGGTTGATTATAATGAAAGGGAGATGCTGCAATATTGATAATTACATCGGGTTCTTGCTTAATGAGTTCGTCCATTGGCCACACAGTATACATAAGGTCTTCGCCGATATCCCACAGGTCTTCACATATCGTTATAGCGATATTATTGCCTTTATAGTGAACCACTTCGAACTTGCGGTTGGGTTCAAAATACCGGTACTCATCAAAAACATCATAGGTAGGCAACAAAGTTTTATGTATCGTTTGTTGTATTTTACCATTAGCCAAAAAGAAAGCGCTATTATAAAGGTTTTTCCCTTCAACCTTTGGGTTTACCGCAGGGGCACCTACAACAGCAGCAATATTCACGCAGTGGGCTGCTATTTCATTGATAGCATTATCACATCGCAGGATAAAATCGCTGAATTCCAAAAAATCACGGGGAGGGTAACCACAGATGGCTAATTCTGCAAAAACAACAAGGTCGGCACCCCCCTTTTTTGCTTTTTCAATAGCGGCTGTGATCTTTGCTTTATTCTGCTCAAAATAGCCGATGTGGTAGTTTAATTGCGCTAGTGCTATCTTCATACAACACAGTTTAATGGCAGTAAAAGTAATAAAAATCCGGGTATACCTCCTTTATATATTTTCATATAACCAGCAACCCAAAAAACAATATTGAATAAAAGAGAGAAAAGGGCAACAAAAATTTAAAACAAAACCCCTAAAGTAAGGGCAACAGCATGACTTTTAAAAGACAATGAAGCATTCTCTGCCTGGTTGTTAGATGCATAAAGATGGTCTGACCGTCGTGAGAGGATATTTGTAAAGCCATTATAATAGCTAAGTCCCATAACGATGGATGTAGACCCCGCAAGGTTATATTCACCTCCAATACCAACATTCAGGCCCAGCCGCAAAAATCCTACATTTGATTTCATTTCATATTCATCAATTGTAATCGCACTGCCGGTAGTTGAATTCAACCGGCCTTCATAATTAGACTGCGCTTTAGTACGAATACCGAGATCAAGGCCAAAATGAGCATTATAGGTCATATAACCTATTTCTGGAGTGCGGAATTTTAGATGCAACGGTATCTCAACATAGTGTAAGCGGTGTGTCCTGGAATTTACAAAAACTTTTGAAGTATCGGTTTCACTCAATTGAAAATAGTAAGCTTCATCACCACCCGGAAAATTAACCGGGCCGCCAAAACCTGTTAACAATACACCTGAATAGAGTACTGTAGTCATATTAAAGCTTTTCTCCAGAATCAATCCATAACCAAAATTCAATTTAGCGCCATCACTTTCAAACCCCCTTGTCTCAGGGTTAAGCCATGATACCGATGGTTGTATCTTTAAACCAAAACGAAACATATTCGGGTCTTGCGACTTAGCCATTGATATTGAAAAAATGGCTAAAATAAACAGTGCTAATACTCTTTTCATCTTAATTGCTTTTAGTTAAAAAATATACTTTAAAAATATTATCTGACCAAAACAGGGCGTTTTTAGCAGTTAACAAAATGATCTTCTTCAAAATAAAAAACAATATTGAGTCAAAGATAATAAAAAATGATATCATATACCAATTTATTACATTTTGTTGATTTTTCAGAAATTTATGATATCCCATCTTTTTTTTAAGAATCTACTGTTATCTTTGCTTCACATTATATAAAAATACTTCTATGATACAGCCGATATTTAAAGAGAAACGCAGATCACTATATTGTTGGGCTTTCAAAAGGCAATGTACACTTTTGATGTCACTCATCCTTGCCGTGCTGATATTTTATGGTTGCAAAAGAGACAGGCTGGATATTGATACAGAGGATATCACTATAGATATAGAGGTAAAGCGTTTTGAACAGGAGTTATTTTCGATTCCGGAAGAACAGTTTTCTGCGCATTTCGATGCTCTCTATGATGAATACACGATCTTTATGCATGGAGAAAAAGACAGTATTCTATTACTTGACCTGCTTCATTTTACAACAGACCCAAAGGTGGTAGCACTCTATGAAAGATCTGAATCAATATTCGCTGATTTCTCATCCATTGCAGGAGCCATTAAAGATGTGTATAAGCATTATAAATATTACTATCCTGACGCTTCTGTACCATGTTTTTACACACATATCTCCGGGCTTAACCGCAGTTTACTGGAGATGCCTGTTATTTTAAATGACTCTGTGGCTATCATCTCTTTGGATATGTATCTTGGCAGTGGTTTTCAGCCATATCAACAGTTATCGCTTCCAAGGTACAAGACCAGGTGGATGCATCACAGTCAGATCGCTCCCGAGGTGGCACGTCAGCTGGCATTGAACAATGCTGACCAAAAAGAGAGCAGTGAGACACTGCTCGACATCATGATCTTTCAGGGGAAGCTGCTCTATTTTTTGGATGCGATGATGCCACATATCCATGACACTACAAAAATAAAATATACGGCAAAGCAGCTCGATTGGTGCAACAAACATCAAAAGCATTCCTGGGCTTATCTTATTGAAAATCAAATATTATACACTACTGACCATCATATAATACAACGTTTTATTCAGGATGGGCCTTTTACCGCTGTTTTTACAGAAAGCGCTCCTCCCCGCATAGCACAGTGGTTTGGTTGGCAAATAGTTAGGAAATATATGAATAAACATACCAATATATCCTTACATGCTTTAATGATGGATCCCGACAGTCAGAAAATCCTGAAAAAGTCGGGTTATAAACCTGAGTAAATACTTAAGAAGCGAACCCACGATTTTGCTCTTCGATAAATTCAAATATCTCATCACGTCCGGCAGCAGTATTTGAAGAAGTGACAAAAGATAATGGCAACTCCTCCCACTCTTGCTCTAATAATGAGGCATAGTTTTGAATTGCTTTGGCCAGTTGCTGTCTTTTCAACTTATCGGTTTTGGTAAAAGCGATAGCAAAAGGCAGTTCAGCTTTTCCTAACCATCTCAACATTTCAAGATCATTAGTTTGTGGGGATATCCGGATATCGACAAGAATAAAAGTGTTTAATAAGTTGGTGCGTTCAAGAAGATATTTTTGAATCATATTTTGCCATGCCGCACGTTCTTTTTTCGACACTTTGGCATATCCATAACCGGGCAAGTCGGCGATATACCATTTTTCATTCACAAGAAAATGGTTGATAAGTCTTGTTTTCCCGGGTGTTCCGGAAGTACGGGCAAGGTTTTTGCGTTGCAACAGCATATTGATCAGGCTCGACTTACCCACATTAGATCGGCCAATGAATGCATATTCAGGTATATTAGGCGGGGGACAATGATTGATCCCGGGACTGGCGGAAATAAAGGTAGCGCTGGTAACAGGATATTGCTGCCCAATGTTCATATAATAAAATATAGATTATTGTACGTGACGCTCTTTTTTAAAATCGTAAATATCAAAGATATTGATAAGGATACCGGTCTCTTCCACTCCGCCAAAATTATGATTACGGGCAGTGCCAAAAGTACGCATGGTTGAACTAAGGTTCATATATGCTGCTACCAAAGGGGGTACCTGTTCATTAAAACGTTTAACATTTTTTTGCAAGATACGGTAGTTCTCTTCATAATTATTTCCGGTAAACATCACTTCAAACTCAGCAGGATCCGTTACAATTTCAATTTTTATCTCAGGGCGAGGGGTCAACAGGTTTTCATGATCAGGGAAGTACCGGTCCAAAAAATAGAGTATCATATCTCTGGCAGTAATATTATATCGTGGATACATCGTGATCTTTCCAAAGAAATACTCCATATCAGGATAGGTCATTATCAGTGCCCCTAATCCATCCCAAAGATTATCAAGCGAATAAAAACCCTTTCGGAGGTCATAAGCCGGTTGGTATTTCGGCTGTACAAAGGAACGTCCCAATTCAAAAGTGGTAGGCAGATAGGATGTGATAAACTTTTCCGAGATATTGAATAGTGCTGAAGTAGGACTCAAAGGCTTGCCGGTATCATCAAGCATCATATCCTTTCCACAACAAAAACGGTATCCTCCTGTTATCTCTTCATCAACGGGATTCCATACCAATAGCTGTTTGAATGGTTTTTCACTGGTGTCGTAACTATCAATATCGGTCGATTTTTTTGTTCCTCCACCGGCATCCCTAAAACTTACTTCCCGCAAACGACCAATCTCCTGCATAACATTTGGAGAATCATGCGCAGTAACTATATATATCTCATTTCCTCCGTTATTGGTAGGCTTAAAAAACTTATCCCTTGTAAGCTCCGATTTAATTTTTTCCTTATCAACAGCCTTAATGATTGGCTCAAATCTTTCCATACTGTTAGTTTTAAATCTTTAACTGCTAAATTAACAAAAATTTTCAGAACAAAAATGTCGGATATCATGCATGTGGGTCAAAGATAGCGGTTTTGTCATTCCCTAACCGGTAAATATATTGCCTGACAGCTTCTGCCCACGCTAAACGTGATCTGGATTTGTCGAACACTTCAGGAGATATCGGTTTCCCTAAAGTAATCACCATTTGCTCATTATACTTTTTAAACATCTCATTAACCAAGAACAACATCTCAATATTAGATTTTATCCGTAAAAACTTTCTGATGTTGGCAAGGTTATAAAAGAAGTTTGAGTTTCTTCCACTGAAATGCACAGGAAGTATTAAACGATTATATTTAATAGCTTTATTAATAAAAGTGTGCTTCCATTGTGTATCACGGATCAATCCTTTTTGCTTTCTGGAACAGAGGCCTGCCGGAAAAATCATAATTGTTTTGTCGGACTTAAATGTTTCGTCCAATATTTTGGCATAGGCAACATTGCTGCCATGCTTGTTAACCGGAACAAAAAGATCGACAGTATTAGGCAGAAACATCAGGATATCATTTGCAGGAGTAATAACGTGGTTATCATACTTTCCCAAAACATGGAGCAACGCCATACCATCGAGCCCGCCAAGTGGATGATTCGATGCCACTATCATCCTGTTTGACTCCCTGAGATATTGCTCATTGACTATATCTATATGTACATTAAAATAATCAAGCGTGGCTGCAACAAAGTCCAAACCCTGCATATCCTTATGGTTTCTTAGGAATTCATTGATCTCTTTTTCATGAATGATCCTCCGCAGATACTTGTATATAAATTTTGGAATAAGCTTTGCCATACGAGGGCTCTTATTTTCAAACACCTCTTCAACATCAATTGTATTATCCGATATTTCCAGCATTGGTAGCTCCGAAGGTACTGCTGATGCTTTGTCAATATTCATGATGTAATAATTAAAAAACAAAATTACATAGAATTACCCATTAATAGATACTTTTGGTTGTAAATATTGCTTGAAGATTCATCTGACGCCACCAATCAAAATCCCAATCTTTTTTAATAATCCGCTTCTTTACCGCTCTTATTCCTTTCTGATGAGAGATAGTACCCCTCTGTTCTCACTTCAAAAAAACTCATTGTATTATGAACATAATTTGCAGCGTGCTGTTTTTTTTATATTTTTAACATTATTTTTATTAGCATTGCAACGAATTAATATAAGTCAACGGTTATACATAAATAAAAGATTGTCAGTGATATGACAAAAGTGATTACGATACGCAAAGGGCTAAACATCAACATGAAAGGCTCGGCCGATAAGGTCATACAACCTCTTCAGCCCCAATTTTTCGCAATTAAACCCACAGATTTCACCGGTATCTTCCCCAAATTACTTGTAGAAGAGGGCAGTACTGTAAAAGCGGGCACTCCTATATTTTTTGACAAGTACAACGAGCAAGTACTTTTCACTTCCCCTGTTAGTGGTAAGGTGTCGGCAATCAACCGTGGGCTGAGGCGTGTTATCGAAGAGATCGTTATTGAGAGAGATCAGGTGCAACAGTTTGAATCTTTTCCCCAAAGCAACCCGGAAACCCTGTCCTCTGAAAAAATAAAAGAGCTGTTGCTGCAAAGTGGTAATTGGCCATCGATACGACAACGGCCTTACGGTATCATTGCCAACCCCCACCACACCCCTGATGCCATCTTTATCTCAGCCTTCGACACAGCACCGCTGGCCCCCGATTATGATTTTTTACTGCATGAAAAAGGAGAAGCGTTTCAAACAGGTATAGATGCACTAAAAAAACTCACAGCAGCACCGATATACTTAAACATCCATCAAACGGAAACCAACGCTAAAGAATTTCTTGATATCAATGGGGTGATGATAAACCGTTTTAAAGGCCCCCACCCTTCAGGGAACGTTGGCATTCAGATTCATCATATCAGGCCTGTAAATAAAGGAGATATCATTTGGCATATCAATCCTGTTGATGTAGTAGTTATCGGAAGGCTCTTTCTGGAAGGCAGGTATAATACCGAATCTTTATTCGCTCTGGCAGGATCGGAAGTGATCAATACCAGATATTTCAAAACCTATAAAGGAGCACTGATTACTCCGATGATCGATAATAACACCCGTGAAGGCAAGCTACGGTTTATCAGCGGTAATGTGCTTACAGGAAAGAAAATCTCTGCTGAAGGATATATAGGATACTATCACCGCATGGTAACAGTAATACCGGAAGGAGACTACTACTCCTTTTTCGGATGGCTGAAGCCGGGATTTAATACTTTTAGTGATCACTATGCTTTCCCCTCGAAAATACTTTTCCCCAACAAGGGATACCGGCTCGACACCAATCTGCATGGAGGCCACCGGTCGTTTATTATGTCGGGAGAATACGAGAGCGTACTCCCAATGGATATTATGCCGGTACAGTTGTTAAAAGCCATCCTGGCAAAAGATATTGAATTAATGGAACAGTTAGGGATATACGAAGTGGATGAAGAGGATTTTGCTTTATGTGAAGTTATTTGCACTTCCAAAACTGAAGTGCAGTCAATTATTCGTGAAGGCCTTGATCTTATGCGTAAAGAGATGAGTTAATGTTAATTTATGTTGCTGCAGTATGAAATCATTACGAAGATTTATCGATAAGATAAAACCCCATTTCGAAAAGGGTGGAAAATTCGAGAAACTACACTCTACCTTCGATGCATTCGAGACTTTCTTATTTGTTCCGAATAAGGTAACCATAAAAGGGAGTCATATTCGTGATGGCATTGACTTAAAACGAACCATGATACTGGTTGTTTTCGCCATGGTACCTGCACTACTATTTGGCATGTACAACGTTGGTTTTCAACATCATCTGTCACACGGCATATCTGCTGGTTTTTGGGAAAACTTCTTTTATGGTTTCAAAGTTGTTTTTCCGATAGTTGTGGTATCCTATGTCACCGGGTTAGCTATTGATTTTGCCTTTGCCCAGATACGCGGCCATGAGGTAAATGAAGGTTTTTTGGTAACGGGCATGCTGATCCCTTTGATTGTTCCACCGGATATACCTTTATGGATGGTCTCAGTAGCAACAGCGTTTGCGGTAATTTTTGGCAAGGAGGTTTTTGGTGGTTCAGGGATGAACATTCTGAACCCTGCGCTTACAGCCCGGGCGTTTCTATTTTTTTCCTATCCGGCTCATCTCAGCTCACCGTACAAAGAATCTCGCCGCCGATATTCTCACGGCGACACTGTCTGTCGCTGACCACGCCCCGACTCGTCGACACGATCGTGATACCCAGCCCGCCCAGCACGGGATCCAG
>JAVVFR010000443.1:0-1600 GCA_032250595.1 Bacteroidales bacterium
GGTTGAATTAATGCAAACCCCTGTTAAATTCCAAATCATTATTATGAATTGTTGTAATTTTACCACAAAGTAATATTTTTTGATTGGTAATTTCTAAAAGCAACATCTTTGAAAGGAAGAGTGATCAAATCAACCGGTAGTTGGTATGAGGTAATGATTGATAAACACACTATTGTTCATTGCCGTTTACGAGGTAAATTAAGAACAAAAGGACTTAAAGCAACTAATCCTATTGCTGTTGGTGATTTTGTTGACATTGAGTTAGCCACCGGAGAAGATCAAACAGGAGTAATAACTTCCATTTATGAACGCAAAAACTATATCATCAGACGTTCGGTCAACCTATCCAAAATTTCACATATCCTTGCAGCCAATATTGACAATGCAGTAATAATTGCTTCCATAGCTTTCCCCAGAACCTCCACCGGATTTATCGACAGAATGCTGGTAACTGCTGAAGCATACGAAATTCCGGTCATCATCATTTTTAATAAAATTGACTTGCTCAACAGTGAAGCATTAAAAAACCTGCAAGCGTTACAGGATGTATACCACAAGATAGGATACAAAACCCTGGCCACATCTGCAACTAAAGATATTAATATCGATCAACTTATTGCCCTTATAAAAGATAACGTATCACTCTTCGCCGGTCATTCGGGCGTTGGGAAATCAGCATTAATAAACCGTATTGAACCTCACCTTACACTAAAAACCGGAACCCTCTCTGAAATTCACAATAAAGGAAAACACACCACCACTTATGCAACAATGCATCCATTAACAATTGGGGGATATATTATTGACACTCCCGGCATTAAAGAGTTTGGGTTAATCGATTTTGACAAAAATGAACTCGCTATGTTTTTCCCTGAGATGCTGTCACTTGTAACATCATGCAGGTATTATAACTGCACGCATGTCCATGAACCGGGCTGTGCTGTCAAAAATGCTGTTGATAAAGGAACCATTGCCTTGTCGAGATATCAAAACTATCTTAATATGTTACAGGGGAGGGACATGGATGAAGATCACTGGAACCTAAAATAAATAGTATATGAGAGCAGTTATCCAACGTGTCACAAAAGCTTCAGTCAGCATCAACAAAAAAAACTCCGCCAGTATAGGCTTTGGTATGGTAATTTTACTGGGAATTGAACATTCTGATGAGGAAGAAGATATTCACTGGTTATGTAAAAAGATAACACAATTACGTATTTTCGATGATAAAAATGGTGTTATGAATCTTGACATTAGAGATACTAATGGCGAAATACTTATAGTCAGTCAGTTCACACTTTATGCCTCCACCAAAAAAGGCAACCGCCCTTCATACATCAAAGCGGCCCCTCCGGATATTGCCATACCGTTGTATAAGAAGTTTATCAATAGATTGGAAATGATTATGCAAAAAAAGATAAAAACCGGAACGTTTGGTACCATGATGGAAGTAGAGTTAACAAACGACGGCCCGGTAACTATTATCATAGATTCAAAAACAAAAGAATAATGACTATCAAAGAAGCGCAGCAGCGTGTCGACAATTGGATCAACACTATTGGTGTTCGTTACTTCAGTGAATTAACCAACACCGCCATCC
>JAVVFR010000444.1:0-1592 GCA_032250595.1 Bacteroidales bacterium
GTCCAAAAAAAAAAGGCTGTCATGAATTGACGGCCTCTCTTTTAATTCTTCACACTCTTTCTATTCACATTTTAGCTGCGACAGCATCTTTTGTGCTTTATCAGATGCTGCTGTATCGGCCTTGGCCATACTGAAATAGTTACAAGCTGCTTTCTTGTCATCTTTTCCGTAAAGGAATACCTGCCCCAACTCATAGTTAATCAACGCAGTCATTCCCGGGCTCTTGTCATCGGTCAGGGCCATCGCCTTCTCTAATTTCTCCTGGGCAGCATCATACCTCTTAGCACCAATAAGACCAACACCATAATAATAGTACGATTCAACAGTCTCCATTATACTTATGGCAGTGTCAAGATATGCAAAAGCTTCAGGATATAGTTTAGTGTTAATCAGTTGTACCGCTTTATTACTGTAAATTTTATTCAATGACTCCTGCATCTTGATGTTCAAACTTTCATTGCTCCCTTTTTCTATACCTTCCCTGTAAACCGCAATACGCTTATCGGATTGTCCTAGTTTTGCATAGGCATACCCCATATAATAATAGGCAGCGCTGTTGGTACTATCAATGGCAACAGCTTTCTCCATAGCTTCAATACCTTTTGGAAATTCAGATGCTTTAATTAAATCTGTTCCCGCTTTGTAGTGTAATTTTGACAAAGCATCTTCTGCTTTTACAACATAATCGATACGGTTGTATTTCTTAGCATCCCTTATTGCTTGTTCGTACATACGGACAGCTTCGTCATATTTATTCTCTCTTGACAGCATGATAGCATAATTATACTTAAGCTGTGGCATTATCTCGATAGCTGCATTGCGAATTTCATCAGCCTCTTCACCAATCTCTTCACAGAAATCGATACATTCACTAAAACCTCTTAATGCTGCATCATAATCATTTTCCGCTAACAAAGTATTTGCTTCCTGGAACATTGCTGCTGCCTCTTCCACTGTTTGAGCTGAAAGAGCCGATCCGGCTATCAACATCATTGCCACTAAGGCTGTCGTCACATTTCTTTTAAAAAAAATCATAATATTCAGTTTTTATTTAACAATCTATTTCTATTCTCCTTCATTACACCCTTATCCTGATGCTATATAACACTTATACTTGTTTCAAAAAACATGCCAACCTTTATCTCGCTGAATATGTAATAGTTACATTATTCTGTCCATCGTTTTACCTCTTCTTTGGAAGGAGGTTCATCGGTCAGTTTCAATTTTTTCCGCCAACCACACAGGTCATTATGCAGTTTATTGGGGTTTGCTGCCTTAAGTTCATCGCGTGTATTAACACCACTTTTTCGCAACAGAGGCACCCATGTCTCAGACACACCCATATCTATAAACTCTTTATCGGTGGTAACCGGCACACGTTTCTCAGGGCGCATTTGTGGAAAGAAGAGCACATCTTGTATAGATGGTGCGTTGGTCATAATCATAGTAAGCCTGTCGATACCAATACCCAATCCGGCTGTGGGAGGCATACCATATTCAAGGGCACGCAGAAAATCCTCATCGAGCACCATTGCTTCGTCATCTCCTCTCTTTCCCAGCTCCAGTTGCTCTTCAAAACGTTGCCGTTGATC
>JAVVFR010000445.1:0-1591 GCA_032250595.1 Bacteroidales bacterium
GAAACCAACTTCTGGAGTTATTGATTGTTTTACCAAAGAAAAGTACGGCAATAAGCATGACCATCATCACACCATAGAAAAACAATGCTGTTGAAGAGAAGAACTTTGGGTCGATAAACAATATTGCCATTGCCAGCAAACCGGCCAATACGATCCATATCATCTGTTTCCCGTACCGCTGTGTGATATCAAAAATCTGACTATGCTCCTCATTATATACTGAAGCATAAACATTTACCCATCCAAAAAAGACCAATGCGATATAAAGCAACACCATCACCCAATCGATGGCATAGAATGAACTCTTACTATATGAATACTCTTTACGCATTAAATTTTCTTCTTTCTTTTATGCAACAACGTTGTATTTTCAATATATTTTATCAGATATTCGCGTTTCACCGCGCCCTTGAGATACTTCTCCATCATCAGGCTGGCAATTGGTGCAGCCCATGTAGAGCCGTACCCTGCATTTTCAACGACAACAGCGATAGCGATTTTGGGGCCCTCTTTGGGAGCAAAGGCGATAAACAGGGAGTGGTTCTCTCCATGCGGGTTTTGTGCAGTGCCTGTCTTCCCGCATACTTCTATACTGTCGATACGGGCATTAGTAGCTGTCCCTGCAATCGTAACCAGATGCATCCCTTCGATAATTACATCAAAATAGGCAGGATCGATAGCGGTATGAATAGGAGCATATTTTTGCAAAAGATGCTCCGGAGCACCAACTGCTTTTACGATATGGGGCATATAGTAATACCCTTTATTCGCAATGATAGCACAAAGGTTGGCTAAATGAACAGGCGTAACAGTTATTTCGCCTTGTCCAATAGCTAAAGAGATAATAGATAGAGCACTCCAGCGGTTTTTCCCATGTTGGTTATCATAATTTTCTGCATAAGGGATAGTACCCGGATTCATATAGGGAAGGTCGCTAACAAAACTACTACCAAAGCCAAAACTAACAACCTGTCGGCGCCATTCATTAAAGCCGGTTCTCGTATCAGGAAAATTATTTTTATCAATCATATCCCTAAATGCCCAACAATAATAGGTATTACAAGAGTGCTGAATTGATCCTGCGAGATTTAATGGTGAATAATGGCTATGGCAACCAACCGTCAACCCACCCAGCCGGAACGCCCCTGCACAACTGTATTTCTTTTCAGGGTATAACACGCCCATCTGTTCTCCTATCAGTGCATTGACAACTTTAAATGTAGATCCGGGGGGATAAGTACCTTGCAGTGCACGGTGCATCAATGGATTTAGATCATCGAGCAACAATTGAGCATACATTTTATTACGTTGCCGTCCGGTTAACAGGTTTGGGTCATAAGTCGGACTTGTAACCAGAGCCAGAATTTCACCTGTTGAGGGCTCAATAGCTACTATGCTTCCGATTTTATTTTGCATCAACGACTCACCTAATAGCTGGAGTTCAACATCAATGCTGGTATACAGATCTTCCCCGGCCCGGGCCTCCACATCATATTTACCATCCATATAGCTGCCTTTTATCCTGTTGTAACGGTCGCGCAGTTGTTTCCTGACACCCTTCCGGCCACGTAAAATAGCTTCGTAAGAGTAA
>JAVVFR010000041.1:0-8972 GCA_032250595.1 Bacteroidales bacterium
TCTCAACAAAAAGCATCTGCAAAGTAACGCCATGGCCACACTGGTTGTTCAGCAAAGAGAATCACCACGCGGGTTGCTGTTTTCAAACAACAATCAGCTATGTGGAAGAGATACCGGCAGTCAGATTATTACTGTTAACAAACCAAAAGGAAAGCTTAAAAAGCTTGCTTTCTCAGGCATACAAGTGCTTTCACCAAAAATTTTTAACTTTTTTCCCAAAAAGAACATTTTCTCCATTATTGAGTTTTACTTAGAAGTAGCAAAAACCGAACACATTCAAGGCATTACTTTTGACAAACAACAGTGGTTCGACTTAGGCAGCAGGGAGAAGATCGATGCTGCCGAAAAAATTTTTTACCAAAAACAGTATCCATGAGCAACCCTTCACCCTCCTTTCTGCAACGTGTAGCATCACATCTATATAACCAATTCGGCAGCGACATGTCGGAAGTAACCATTGTTTTCCCGGGGCAACGTGCCGGCTTCTTCCTTAGAAAAGAGCTGGCAAATATCTCGGATAAGCCTTTGTGGTCACCGGAAATACTTACTATTGACACTTTTGTATTTTCTCTGGCAGCGTTGCAACAGGCAGATGAAATTCAGCTTACTTTTGAACTCTTCCAAATTTGCAAAACCAATAATCATGACGAAACATTGCGCTTTACCGACTTCTTGGGCTGGTCATCGGTACTGTTAAGTGATTTCAATGATGCGGATATGTACCTTGCCAATCCGGAACAACTTTTCAGTAATATTATAGAAGCAAAAAAAACAGGGTTGTGGGAACCCGGCAAAAAATCTTTAACAGAATTTGAACAACAATACATTGCTTTTTATGATAAATTGCTACCATGGTACACCGCTTTCCGTGATAAGCTCTATGCAAAAAACATAGCATATCCCGGCATGGCATATCGTCACGTAGCAGAGCACCTCGACTTACTTAAAGAGCGATACAGTCAGAAAACACTTTTTATAGCAGGGTTTAATGCCTTCACCCCTGCAGAAGAGAGAATAGCCACGGCATTAAAAAAAGCTGATCTTGCCGATTTCTTATGGGACATCGACAGTTATATGCTTGATAACAGGCAGCAGGAGGCAGGGAGTTTCTTCAGGGCATGGTTTAAGAAAAACCCTGAGAAAGAACCGCAATGGATCACAAAAGACCTCACTACAACAGAAAAAACGATACATATCATCAGTGCCGGAGGTGATAAAGCACAAGCTATCGTAGCAGGCCGGATATTGGAAAAAGAGAATCCGGTGATGCATGACATCAACAGTGCCGTCATCCTGCCTGATGAATCATTGCTGATACCCTTTCTGCATACCTTACCTGAAAACATCCATAATGTAAACATCACCATGGGGTATCCCCTCTCCCACACCTCCGCAGGGTCATGGCTCACCCACTACAATAATCTCTTCTCTCATAACATTACCTCCTCCCGCAACAATTGGCATCGTACCAGGGATGTGATACCTGTTATTGAACATACATGGTTCAGACTGCTTGCCGGCCCGGGCATTGAAGAGAGCTTGAAACATTTTAATGAGCATATCAAATATAAGAGTCGTTTTGTAGAGATTGAAACACTCATTAAGGTTTTCGATACACTTGATGAGCCTGCCCTCTTTTTCTCACCCCCCGGATCAACTATCGGGCTGCTCGAACGTATTATGCAGCAATCCAAACTATTGATCGAACGGTTGGGCAACAATAATACTTTTGAGCAAGAAGTAATTACAGAGATGTATCGTATCGTGGTATTGACAAGGTCGTATCTGGCTGAAAGTGAGATAGACAGCGAACCTTCAGCACTCAATTTCATTATCAAACGGCTGTTACACCAAACCAAAATACCTTTCTCCGGTGAGCCATTGCAAGGTTTGCAAGTGATGGGGGTGCTGGAGACAAGAAATATCGATTTCGAAAATCTGATGGTTCTTTCGGTCAATGAAGGGATATTCCCTCCCGGGAAGAAAAACCTAACGTTTATTCCTGCAGACCTCAGATACGGTTTTCAACTGCCGGGATGGAATGAGCGTGACGCTGTTGCCGCCTACCACTTCTATCATCTCCTGCAACGTGCCAAAAATATATGGCTTGTATATAATACCGACACCACCTTATCACTGAAAGGAGAGAAAAGCCGGTTTGTCAGACAGATAGAAAACGAACTGGTGAATGAAGCAAACAATAATATCAACATTGTTTTTCATCAATACAACGAACCGGCTCCTGTAATAAAAGAGGAAAAACTGTTATCGATCCAAAAAGACGCAACCGTAATGAATGGTATCAGGGCCAAAGCGAAACAAGGATTCTCTCCTTCAACACTTATCAACTATCTACATTGCCCGTTGAAGTTCTACTTTGAGACGATCTCCGGTATCAGGTCTTTGGATGAACCGGAAGACACCATTGATAGCAGAGAGCTGGGGAATGTCATTCACAATACCCTCGAAAAGCTTTTCACCCCGTATTTGAATGAAACCTTATCGGCAGCTATTATTAATACCATGATCAGTAAAGCGAATGATTACCTGAATGATGAGTTTGAACAGATCTTTGGCAGCCGGGGACTCATGGCAGGGAAAAACATGCTGATTTATGAAATGGCTAAATACCTGATTGAGCGGTTTTTAAAAAGTGAGAAGGAGACATTAAAAACAAACACTATATCATTGATATCACTGGAGAAAAAAACCGTTACCACTATTGAAATAGATACAGAGAATGGAAAGGAAGAGATAACTATTAAGGGGAAAGCCGACAGGATTGACATATGCAATGACACAGTACGCATTATCGATTATAAGACAGGGAAAGTAGATTCTTCAGAAGTAAGCATCAAGGCATTGTTAGAGAGCAAGGAGAAGGAAAAGGCATTTCAATTGCTTACCTATCTTTGGTTGTTCAGAAAGACCAAAATAATCACAGGTGATGCTGTTGCAGGGATTATCAGTATGGTGAAGCACGATTCAATGTATGTGCCGTTGATGGCAGATAAAAAAGTGTTGCTTTATGATAATGAATGCGCAGATACTTTTGAAGGTATTCTGTTTGGCTTGTTGAAAGAGATATTTGATACAACAAAACCATTTGAGCCGACTGACAATGAAAATATTTGCAGATATTGTAATTTTCAATCTGTTTGTTCAAAGTAGGCATAAAGTCCAATTTTATTATAAATTTGCATCCTAAATGATGGATTGCTGATGAAACAACAACTATTTCATAACTTACTGCGTCGATTTCTATACTGGCGATACAGGCATCTCAGCGACAGGCAGTTTATGGGCATTTTGGCTGTTATTGTTGGGTTGGCATCGGGGTTTGCAGCAGTAATCATAAAAAACGCTGTACACTTTATTCAGAAGTTATTGAATTATTCTATCATCGATAATTACCGTGGCTATATGAATCTTGTTCTGCCCATTATTGGTATTGCGCTTACGGTTTTTTTCATTCGATATATTTTACGTCGCCGTATAGGTCATGGTATTCCCGGCGTTTTGTATGCTATTTCTCAGGACAAAGGGAAGATACACAAGCACAACATGTTTTCCTCGATAATCTCTTCGGCATTAACAGTAGGCTTTGGGGGCTCTGTAGGTCTTGAGGGGCCAACAGTAGCCACCGGTGCTGCTATGGGGTCCAATATCGGTCAGCTATTTAACCTTAACTACAAACAGATTACTTTACTGCTCGGTTGTGCATGCGCAGGAGCTATGTCCGCTATTTTCAAAGCACCTATTGCTGCCATAGTTTTTGCACTGGAAGTGATCATGCTTGACCTTACTATGGCATCACTTATCCCCTTGCTTATAGCTTCCGTAACTGCTGCGCTTACATCGTATTTTTTCCTCGGTATCGATTATATTTATCATTTTAAACTGACGGAGACATTCTCACTGCAAGACCTTCCGTTTTATATCCTGATGGGAATTGTGGCAGGCTTGGTATCCACCCATTTCACCAGAGCATACATGGCTATTGGCAGGATCTTTGAAAAGATAAAGAAACAAAATTACAGACTTCTAGCAGGAGGCATTATCCTTGGCTTGCTGGTCTTTTTCTTTCCTTCGCTTTTTGGTGAAGGGTATGAAGTAATAAACGCATGCCTTAGCGGAGACTACAGTTATGTATTTGAGGGATCAGTATTTTACATGTACAGCAATTCGCTTATTGCTGTTATCGTACTACTAACATTGATAGTGTTGTTAAAGGTTGTTGCCACTTCTGTTACCTTTGGTAGTGGTGGCATAGGTGGTATCTTTGCCCCTACCCTTTTTATGGGTGCCAATACAGGATTGCTTTTTGCAAAGACATCCGAGCTCTTCGGAGTTAATCTGAACACCAGCAACTTTGCCTTAGTAGGCATGGCAGGAGCTATCGCCGGAGTGCTCCATGCTCCTCTGACAGCAATATTCCTTATTGCCGAACTTACCGGTGGATATGGCCTCTTTATGCCCCTTATGATTGTAGCTACCATTTCATATGTTACCATGCGACTCTTTGAAACAAATTCTGTATATACCATTCAGCTTGCCAAAAAAGGCCAGCTGATGACACATGATAAAGATAAAAATGTACTTAAACTCCTGCAGGTGATCGATCTGATTGAAACAAACTTCAGCAAACTAAAACCTAATCAAACCCTTGGCGAATTTGTTAAAATTATTGCCAAATCAGAACGCAATGTCTTTCCGGTGGTTGATAATGATGATACCTTTCTTGGCATTGTCTTTATTAATGATGTACGTGAAATTATTTTTCAACCGGAAAAATACGATACCGTTAAGGTAAACGATCTTATGTTTAAACCTAAAGAATATGTTACTCCTGAAGACTCAATGGAATCAGTGGCAAAGTTATTTCAGTCAACCGGTAATTATAACCTGCCTGTAATTAAAGACAACAAATATCTTGGATTCGTCTCCAGAGCCAATGTGTTTTCTGCTTACAGAAAACTACTTAAAGATTTTTCTGAAGATTAATCATAGATAAAACAACATTGTAAATTATCCGGTACGTTTTAGAAATTAATTATAACCCGTTAAAAAAAATTTTTTATGAAGAAGGACGTCAAAACAGAATTGGCAAAACGTTCAGATTATATTATCACTGACCATCATGCTGACGCACTAGAATTGATAGAATATGATTTTATGGAAAAACAGTATGATGAACAAGGCAATTTAATACGTGAGATCACTTACAATGAATCCGGTGATATTTCAGAGATGTATAAGTATCAGTATGATAACGAAGGCAGGATAGTTGAAAAACAAATATTCTTTGACATGGATGAAGTGGTAGAAACCATTGCAAACCAATACAATAAGGGAAATAATCCCATTAAGACAATTGTCAGTTATGCCGACGGCGGATCGGATGAAATAGTATATGATTACGATGATAAGGAGAATCTTATTCTGAAACAAGTTGTTAATGAAGATGGAGAGATTGAAGAAGAGGAGCGCAGTGTTTATGAAGATAATAAATTGATTGAGTATAAGCTAATTGAATATGGTGATATCGCTATGCGCGAACAACGTATTTATAATGAAGCAGGGCAATTGATAAAGATCATCACATGGGATGGACATACCGGCGATACCGTGACTACACAAATTAAATATGATGAAGATGGTAAAAGAAAAGAGTTTATACAGTATGGCAACAAAAATCAAATTTTAAGCAGAACTACTATTGAAGAATACCACAATAATCAGCCCCTTTTAGTTACCGAAGAGACCGCAACGGGAAAAACCATTACCCGTTACACTTATGACGATGAAAATAACAACACCCTACAGGTTGAATCACTTGAAGACGGAACTGTAATAAATGAAATTAAAAGGACCTTTTTGCCTGAAGGACTTATTGCCGAAACCGAAGTAGAGATCAACCGTTTGGGCAATGGCATCAACCAACATTACATTATCACGTACTTCTATACATATTTTTAGGAAAACCCATATCTGCTGATAATTTTGAAAAAGACAACCTTATCAATATTTATTTCCATAAAAAAGAGGCTGTTTTTTTATTAAAAACAGCCTCACCCCAATATGATTTCTAACAACCAACTAAATAACGGATCAAAAATAGATGTCTTTCTTATGTATTAACCACTATATAAAAAATAGTTTTTAACATCTAATTGTGAATTAGTTTGGGGTTATCATCCTGACCATTCTTTTTAAAATCATGAAAACATAACCTTGTGAGCAACGATTCTATTTTGCTCAATTCAACATAAAAAATTACATTTGTTCACAGCAAAAACAAACAGCCCCATGAAGCGATCAGATCTTTTTCTTGCACTGCTGTTGGCAGTGCTTTTTGTTCCATTTTTCATCAGCACGACACTGTATGATTATTATATTGAAGCAGTGAACCACTATCCTTTAGCGAGCAGTTTTGTAAAGTTCTCTATACTTGCAACCATTGGAGAATCGATAGGTTTGCGTATCCGTACCGGGAAATATAATAAAAAAGGCTTTGGCCTTCTCCCTCGTGCAATCGTATGGGGATTTTTAGGGATCACCATCAAACTGGCCTTTGACATTTTTGGTGCAGGCTCTCCGGTATTTATTGAGAAAAGCCTTGGCATAGAGGGTGTTTCAAATGCCCTGGCTGCAAAAGAGATGACCTTGCTAAAGATTTTGGGGGCTTTCTCCATCAGCCTCTTTATGAATGTGATCTATGCACCTGTAATGATGACTATCCATAAAATCTCCGATACGCATATCGTTAATCATGGCGGAACGGTAAAAGGGCTCTTTACACGTATTCATTTCGGGAATATTTTATCCACCCTCAATTGGGATGTGATGTGGCATTTTGTTTTCAAGAAGACCATTCCATTTTTCTGGATTCCGGCTCATACGATAACATTCTTGTTACCCGCTGAATTCAGGGTGCTTTTTGCTGCTATCCTTGGTATTGCTCTTGGAATAATACTTGCTTTCGCTTCATTAATGAAAACAGCATCAAGATAATAACAACTATTTTTCTTAACACACTACACAGCATGAAAGATTTAAGACCGGCCTATTTTCTGTTGCTATTTATCATACAGGCCCCTATTTTCGGTCAGGACAGCACCGAGACATCATCATTTAAATGGAAAACTGTTGGTTTTGTTAAGTCCGATTACTGGTACGATACCCGTGCCACTGTTAACGCACGTGAAGGGCTGTTTTCGTTATATCCTGTTGCACCCGAAAAAGACCCAAATGGTATTGACCCGCATGCTTCAGACCGGTTTAACTTTAGCGTAATCACTACACGTTTAAACCTTACACTGTCGAGTAGTGATATTATGAAAGCCAAAACCACTGCTTTTATTGAGGCCGACTTCTCCGGAATATCCAATGTTGACATCAACGGTTTCAGGCTGCGGCATGCGTATATTTATCTCGACTGGAAGCGTGTTTCAGTGTTAATGGGACAGTATTGGCATCCGCTTTTTACTCCATGTGTTGTTCCAACAGTCATCTCTCTTAATACAGGTGCTCCCTTTCAACAATTCAACAGAAGTCCTCAGTTACGCATCGACTATCGGATCGATGATACCTACACCATCGTATTTGCTGCAATCTCTCAACGCGATTATGTCAACGATGGCCCCGCAGGACAGTCGCCTGCCTATCTGCATCAAAGCAGCATCCCAAACATCCACCTGCAGTGGCAATACAGAAAGAAGAACATCACCTTAGGCATTGCCGGTGATTATAAAAATATCAGACCGGAGATAACAACTGCACAAGGCTTTACCAACCTAAACACCTTGAACAGTTTTGCTGGAAGTATCTTCTTCAAACAGACGTATAATAAGTGGCAATTCAAAACCAAAGCTACTATTGGGCAAAATATGACTGAACAACTTATGATGGGAGGATATGCCGTATCATCCCTCGATAGTGTCACAGGCATTGCTGCCTATACCCCTACAAATAATTTTGCAGGATGGATCAATCTCACCTATTGCAATAGGGTTTGCTATGGATTGTTTGGCGGATATATTAAAAATCTTGGCACGTCACAATCCAACACAGGAATATATTACGGACGAGGATCAGACGTCGACGTTGTCTATAGGATCAGCCCGCATATTTCAGTGATAACCGGCAACATTCGATTTTCTTTTGAGCTTGAATATACCAATGCATTATTTGGCACTCCTGACAGTGAAGGCATTATTATCAATCCCACCGGTGTTGCCAACTTGCGCGGGCTGTTTACGGCAATATATTTCTTCAATATCTAGATACATCGCCCTGCATCAACCATATGATGTTTATGGCAATGGATGATCAACAAAAAACCTCTTTAAACGCTCTTCCAATGCAGGAAACTGACTACGTTGCACCAATGACACACATGCTCTCAACCCTTCTTCACGTGTACTTCCGGTGATAGCCAAAGAGATAGCACTGATACCATAATAGACCAGTTCTCCTATCAGCTCATCCCCCCGCATTCCGGGGTAAGCAATTGTAAAATAGAAACCGTCGGCTATCGGATTGTCTTCGTCTCTGTCGTAAACGATGTAGAAACCATTATCGGTAAAGAGCTTCTTCATAATAGCCGCTTTTTCACCATACTCTTTCACCACTTCCACAAAATTGTAAGTACCATCATTCACTGCTTTAAGAACAGCAGCAAGAGCATATTGCGCTGAATGTGATGTGCCGGAGCTAAGGGCATAAACGGTACCGAAAATCATGGCATGGCCAAAAAGATCACTGGCATAGAAGTGCTTCAGATTCGGGAACCTGCTCTTAAAAAGGGTATCACTAATCACTAACATGCCAATACGTTGCCCTGCATAACTGAAGACTTTAGAGCTGGAGATAAACAACATGAAGTTGTCGGTATACTTAGCAACAGTAGGTTGATACGGTGGCACACCGGGTTTCGAGATATCGTTTCTGAAATCCATTGCAAAATATGC
>JAVVFR010000042.1:0-8966 GCA_032250595.1 Bacteroidales bacterium
CATCGTAAAGAGCTGGATGACCTGATAAAGAATTTTTCAGATGTTGATAAAGAGCAAGTCCTTTTATGGCTGAAAAAATTCATCAGGTTAAACACCTTCGAAATCTCTATCCCGTGCCTTAAAGATGCCACGTTGGCTCCTCCCGGTAAAACCGGTATTATCATCAGTTTATTGGCTGAATATGATCTGTTTAAGCTAATAAAAGAAGCCGGATGGCTGGAGGAGTTTGTTACTGAACTGGAAGATCTTATATTGACTGTTATTTCAGCAACAATTTACCCGGTGTTAAAAGACAAAGTAATGGCCCGGTTCTCCTTTTCTCCTTTAAGTATCGAAAACAGAGCGGGCAGTGCCGAAGGAGGTATTACAGGCTTTGCATTTCAAAAAAATATGCCGGTGATAAATAAGATCCAGATTGCCAATCGTGCAGTACACACACCATTTCCCTCCATCTACCAGGCAGGGCAATGGGTGTATAGCCCCGGAGGCGTTCCAATGTCGATACTTACCGGTAAGCTGGCAGCAGACAGCGTACTTAAAAATAAAAGATAAAAACCTTTTATGTAAATTGCTGCATAATTGGATGTGACATTGTCAAAAATTGAAATACAAAACCACCCCTGCCCATGAAAACGAAACTGTTAAAGTTCATCCTGTTAGCCTTCGCGCCGGTGCTGATCTCTTGCTCGCTGTTTGCCCAGAAGTGTAATAGTAGTGGGAAAAACAACAGAAGCCATATTATTGCTACCACCTCTCTGGATACGATCTCTACCACTATCGTTTCTTACGATTATGTTAATTACTGCTGGGATACTTTATTTACATCCAACGACAGAAATATTGGAAAGGTTTGGTTTTCAACCTACGACAGCTATCACAGGAAGTACTTCTATTATGGTATTAATGTTATTAATGACAGTACTTCAACGATGTCGTTCTACTCTTTGGATCTCTACACACAACAGATCGATTCTCTTTTTACCATTGACAATACACCGGCTGTTGATATGCTATATGATGTTTTCAGAAACAGCCTTCTGGTTCGTGTGAGTGATGCCATACTCAATTATAATCTCACCAACAAATCATTGGATTCTTTAATGACAATTCCACACGCAACAGAATTATATGTAGTATATGCTCATTTCTACGATTTTATGCAACAAAAATATACTTACAGAAGATCTTCTCCAAATATGGGATGGGTCACCATCGACTTGAAAGAGGCGCTGGTCGACACTGTTTTCCCCGATACCCTGGTCAACAACCTTTACGCTCCTGTTGCCATATCATTTGATTATAAATCCGGACTTTTTTATGGAACAACCAATGAAAAAATCACTAAAAATGGATATATTGTTTCTACAGGCAGTCATCCTAATTATGCATCGATTATTGCTGCTGTCCCGGCAAATTTCTTGGGTTTTCTGAATCAACAAAAAGCATGTTTTGATGCTGAAAGAGGATACTACCTGCTACCTTATTTAACAGATTCAAATAATAACATGTTAGCCATTATTGATGTTCAAAATAATACGGTAAACACAACCTCTTTTTCAAGACCAACCAACCATCATCATCTCGACAACCTGCCCAATCCTATTATCAGATTAGAAGACAGTGTATTACTTACTAACTGGTATTCAAATTATTCATGGTATCTGAATGGCAATGCACTTCCCCAGTCAAACAGCCAAACATGGAAGCCAAAGACTACCGGGTGGTATAAAGTTTCAACGGTGAGACCTGATAGTTCCATAGCTTTTTCAGAAAATTTTTATGTGGCATTTACCGGTATCAGCCGGGTAAACAAGAAAGATGTTTTAATAAAGGTCTCCCCTAACCCGGCCAGGTACTTTTTTACAATGGAGATTGAAAACATCAACCTTCCCATACAAAACATTGACATTGCATTATGGGATATATCGGGTAAATTGATCCATGATATACCTATTAAAAACTATACAGGGCCCTTTATTTTTTCAACGGAGCGTCTGCCTTCCGGCGTCTATTTTGTTACTATAAAATATAACAACATGATACACCGAAAAAAGATTATTATATACAAATAGTTTTATTCCTGCCGTAAACAGCACCCTCACTAAGCTACATTATAATGAAAATGTATAGTACATAAAGTTTGAGTACTTTCATTCCTGGTATATTTCCATGATAACAATCTATAACCATCGTTTTTGAATGAAAAATGTTTTATCAACCGGTTTTAAAATAGGTGCTAGCTGATAGATTATTACAAAAAATTATTTTATACAAAAAGATCACTTACTCATATGACACTATTAAATCAAACATGTGTATTGGATCAGTTATCGCGCACACAACGAATGCTCATACCGGTATTCTTGTCAGCATTGCCACTTATTACATCTTGCGCACTATACATCAGGCCAAAACCATACGCCTTTGAAGCATCGACCGGTGTGGATGACCACCAGTAAGCCAACTCTTCAACACCGATAAAAGGACCGGATGAATACCTTCCTCCCCCAGGCAACGCAGAGAAACCGCTATAATTTGTAGCACCTACATTGGGGGTTTTCCAGTGATGGGTTGTATCCTTTAAAGGCCCTCCGGCAATATAATCCCCTCCTAAGTAATCGAACAACACTGTCCACTCCGCATCAGCAGGCACATGCCATCCAGTAGGGCAAAGCGGCCCGTTGCTTACGGCAAACCAATTGTATAACGATCCATAGGTCGCTGCATGAGTGATTGAGTCATTGTCGTACCAGCATCGTGCTATCGCGTTTACTACTGTCCAATAAGCAGGGTCGGGTTGGTCCGGGATTGCTACACCATTATTGTATCTTGTTGTCTTCAGGTTTTCTGCCATCCACTCCTGGGTACCGATGATTACTGTTTGATACGCGTTTCCATCGATATCAACACACGTCGACATAGGAGTAAACGACATCACACTGCCATACCCTGTGCCACTGCTATTAGTGGCATAAGCCCTCACATAATAAGTAATGCCGGCACTTAACCCGGTGATGGTGCTGACAAAACTCCCTGCACCGGCACCGTCGGTGGTTTTGTCATCCGCTATGGTAGGGGTGAGCCCTGTGCTCCAGCATACACCACGGGCAGTAACAGTGTGCCCGCCGTCATCGGTGATGATACCTCCACATATGGCAGTGGTCATGGTAATACCGGTGACCTCTGCAGTTGATATTACCGGCCTGTTGGTATTGTCGTCCTGCAAATCATCTTCCTCTTTTTTGCATCCGGAAATAGTCATTAGTAACGCTATGGTTATAAAAATAACAGCTTTGATTCGGTTCATGATTTTGGGTTTTTATGGATAAATGATTTGAAATTTTTCTATCTCCTTTTTGTGGAACAAGGTTATACTGCCCCGTATCACTACCATAATAATCAATCATCTCTAATATTAAGGACAGCGTATAATATATTCGTTGTTGAATACCATTCTGCTAACAAAAAGATACTGCTTACTGACTGTTTCGGAGAAATTTCGGAAAATTTTTATTTGGTTTATACTATTATTATCTCTATATATCAAAAAAATATTACTACAAATATAATAAAATAAAAGTGCAAAGCAAATTAATACACTTTTGTATACATTTTGGAAATATTTGATAATATTCCCAAAACATTTTTTATTTCTCCATTCCTTTTTATATTTTAGCCATGAAAACAGAAGGCATATAATTTTTAAACCCTGATTAAACCAAAAAATTCAGGGGGCGTAACCGAAAAGCCATACGAGTAGGATTAATTAAACACATTTATTATGAAAAAACATTTTACTTATGCGGCAACACTGTTGGTTATTACTGCAGTTGTAGTTTTATCGGGCTGCACCAGTGTTGACAAGACCATGAAGAGCCCGAATAATTATGTTGAGTTTACCAAAAACGATTTCACTTTGTCGAATCAACTCTCAGCCACTGCCACCTCCACCAAGATCATCAACATCGACTGGGACAGGCTCTTCCTTAAAGAAACCGGAACCATACAGGATGCTTCCATGCTTATCAATATCGCAAGTATCCCGGTTATCGGTAATTACCTTTCCGACTACACGGCCAACTATGCCCTGTACAATCTTATGACCGAAAACGAAGGATACGACGTGGTATTCTACCCACAGTATGAAACAAAAGTAGAAAAACCTGTACTTGGTCTTGGTTTTATCATGAAAAAAACCACCGTTACCGTTAATGCACGCCTCGGTAAACTAAAATAAGTGCTCCGACAGGTAATTTTTATCTGAAAAAAGGTTTATTAGAAGATATTTTAATGAACCTTTTTTTTTACTGTTTGTTAATGAATTGTAAATTTTTAACGGTACACTACTTTATTAAAGGATAAAAAGTATTTTTTTAATTATTTATTTAATTTTAACAAACAAAAACAGAAATTATGGAAGAGACCAATGTAAATCAAGTAACTCCTATGCCAAGGATTGGAGAGAAGGCCCCCTCATTTAAAGCAGTAACAACCCAGGGAGAGATAAATTTTCCTGCCGATTATAAAGGGAAATGGGTTATCTTTTTCAGTCACCCTGCCGATTTCACCCCGGTATGCACCTCAGAGTTTATGACCTTTGCCCATATGGAGAAACAATTCAACGAAGCAAATTGCGAACTGGTAGGGCTCTCAGTCGACGGGCTTTACAGTCATATTGCATGGCTGAGAACGATCAAAGAGAAGATTGAGTACAAAGGGATGAGAGATATTGAGGTTACCTTTCCTCTTATAGAAGATATCTCTATGGAGGTAGCCAACAAATATGGCATGATACAGCCGAGTGAAGCAACCACAAAAGCGGTGAGGGCTGTATTCTTTATCGACCCCAAAGGGATGATAAGAACCATCATTTACTATCCGCTCAGTCTGGGACGTAATTTTGACGAGCTATACAGGGTACTTATTGCTTTGCAGGCTGCTGATGAGTTTGGTGTGGCCATGCCTGCCGACTGGCGGCCCGGTGATGATGTAATTGTGCCTACAGCAGGTTCTTGTGGCACCGCCAAAGAGCGTATGGAATCGAAAGATAAAGATGTTACCTGCTACGACTGGTTCTTCTGTACCAAAAAACTGGACAAAGAGACTGTGATGAAAAAAGTCCTTAAGAAGTAAGCGTTATAAACCACAACAACACGAAGGCCACAAGTTTTTTACCTGTGGCCTTTCTTTTATTGTTGGTAATGATTATATATAAAAAAAGTCTCTCAGAGACAAGCCGTACGGGAAATACGGCTCGCTCATCAAGACAGTGTAAAACCAATTAATTATGTAAATTAAGAACGGGAAAATATGTTTGATATCAAACAATTTCAATAAAAAAAGAGCGGCGGTTGCCCGCTGCTCTTTAAATCAAAAACTATTCTTCAGCAGTTTCAGCTCCTTCTTCTTCAGTTTGAAGCGCTTCATCAACTTCCTCAATCTCTTCTTCTGCGTCGTCAATCATTTCCTGAATAGCAGCAGTATCAACGTCATCTGCATTTTCGTCTGTTTTGTTACCACAAGCAACAACAAATGTTGCAAAAAAAGCTGCAACTAATAATGAAAGAAATACTTTTTTCATTGTAAAAATTTTTTAATTAAACGTTTATAAATTATAGTGGTTAATTGATAATTATTAAAGAGGTAACCCAATTTGTTTCATTTTCTGTATGATTTTTTTAATATTGGGTTACTTTTGCATAAGTTTTCAATTAATAAAGTACCAGTTTCATGAAACGGAATGAAATACGAACAGAGCAGGAGTTGATAGCAGCGATGGCAAACGATGAAGAGCGTGCCACTGAATTTCTGTATCGTATGAATTATACGCCTGTGTTGCATTTTATTCTCACCAACAGTGGTAACGAAAATGATGCACGAGAGATGTATCAACAGGCATTTATCATTCTTTATGAGAAACTGCATGAAACCGGTTTCGTTCTTAGTGCGTCTGTAGGTACTTTTCTCTTTGCAGTGAGTAAGAACCTGTGGCTGGCCAATTTAAAAGAGGAGCAACGCATCATCAATAATGCCCCGGATGACATCGCTCTTATCGGCGGCTCTGTTGATGATGACTGGGAGTCTGTCGCGCAGCGGGAAAGTTCTTTTAAAACGATGTATAAAGCCCTTGATAAACTTGGTGAGCCTTGTTATCAAATGCTGAAATCTTTTTACCTTGAAGAGAAATCAATGGATACGATAACCCATGAAATGGGATATG
The DNA here is from genome assembly GCA_032250595.1 of Bacteroidales bacterium. Classification (GTDB taxonomy): domain Bacteria; phylum Bacteroidota; class Bacteroidia; order Bacteroidales; family SKPS01; genus SKPS01. The sequence continues at coordinate 6,221 of JAVVFR010000042.1, forward strand.
CCAATACCGGCTCTACTAAGAATTTGAAATACAAATGTTTGCAACGTTTGAAAAAAATCGTTGAAAAGATAGATAACAGAAAGTGAACGCTATGAAGGAAGATAAAAACAACATACAACAGTTCGAAGAGTATCTCTCCGGGATGATGGATGAAGGTAAAAGCAAAGCTTTTGAGGCAAGGCTTGCTTCAGATGAAAAACTACGCAGTGCCTTTGAATCGCATAAAGCCTTTGTAGATCTCACATCTAAAGCGTTGAAACGACATGCACTGAAGAAAAGACTCAATACTATTCATAAAAAGAGTAGTGTTGATAAAGCATATCGTTTTCATAAAACAGGAAACAGAATCCTACGTCTTACAGGCAACATAATAGCTGCTGCATCGGTAGCCGCTGTGGTCACGTTTACCATACTCCATATTTTTGGTATTACATCATTATCTAAAAAAGATGTTTACAGTGAATTGAAGTCTGAGATAGAAGAGGTCTCCAAAGGGCAGGAAGCTTTACAGAAAGCATTTCAGGACGAGAAAGAGCCTCCCCAACCCGTCTTTTATACCGGCACTTGCTTCGCTGCTTCCACCAATGGATATCTGATCACCAATTACCATGTTATCAAAGATGCCGACTCTATTTGTGTGACCAATAACTATACAGAGCCTGTCAGGTACCGTACTAAAATTATTTTTCGCGACACCAAACATGATTTGGTAGTGCTAAAGATTGCTGATAACGACTTCCCGGGGTTCAGTCAACTGCCTTACGTGATCAGCGAAAATGAATTTTCACTGGGCGAGTATGCTTTTACGCTTGGGTATTCCAAAAACGATATCGTCTTTGGAGAAGGCTCTATCAGCTCCACCAGTGGTTATAACAACGACACGGCAGCATATCAGATCAGTATGCCGGTAAACCCCGGTAACAGTGGCGGACCGCTCTTCAATGCATCCGGAGAGTTGATTGGTATCGTCTCTGGAAAAAATATCCGTAAAGAAGGTGCTGCTTATGCCTTGAAATCAGTGTATATTAAACAACTAATCGATAAAATCATCGACTACAATACTAATCAAAACCCACCACAACTCAATACCCGTAACAGATTATCGAAGTTACCAAAAACCAAACAGATAGAAGCGATACAGCCTTTTATCTTCAGGGTGCAGGTATACCGATAAACAACTATTTACGTTTTCTACCGGTACACATCATCCCTTCCTACATTCCCTATCACAAATCTTACTCCAACACTACCCTGCCGGTGTGGGTTGCCTTGCCGTCTTCTACCAATACAACAAAGTAAGTGCCGTTGACAAGGCCTGCACGATCAATAATCACTTCATCGGTTTGAAAATCGGATACTACTTTTACCACCCTGCCATAACTGTCGATCAACCGGATCGATCTTTTGGCATTCGTACTGCCTGTTTTTACAACAAACTGTTGCTGCGCAGGATTTGGCATAACAGTCAGTATATTCTCTACCGGATTACCATGGGCAACACCGGTCCCAAACTTACTAAAGCGATATATGGTACCGTTGGCCGGTGTTCCGTTTAAGAAAGCGATAGAGTCTACCATTGTTGGATTAGCAGGATTGCCTTGTAAGAGGTATATGTCGGTAAAGTCATAATCTGCGAGGCCGATTATCGCACCGGTTTCCCCGTAATAATTGATAAAAGGATCGGTGATCATATGAGGGCCATAGTGAAATTCTATCTTATTATCTGCTTCATAGAGCCATAATTGAAAATTGATATAGTCGTTCATGGTACCAAGAGAGTCTTCTTCGTCATAGAATCCTGCATTTTTCCATTCCAGTTTAAATATCCTGTTACCTGCAATTCCTTCCAGTATATAGCTGATAGGCGATTGTGAGATACCGGTAAGTGCACCACGGTCGAGCAAGTCGGCCTCAAAAGGGCAAATAATATAATCAGCTTCCCACATATAATTCAATACACTGGACACAGTACCACCAAGGCCCATCCCAAGGTATATGGAGTCGGTGGTAAGATCGTAAAGTTGGAAACCAAACCCTATCGGAATAGCATATTCCGGGTCATCCCACAAAACATTATTATTTACCGATGTGGCACCGGTTAAGTCAGCATAGGTCCCTGCATCAACCGAGAAATCATAAGTCGGAGATAACAAGCCTTTTTGTGAAGGGGTGTTCTTTTCATGAGTAACGAAACGATTCTTTTCTGTAGTACCCTGCGCCTGTATCATCAGGGTATTAGCTGATAAAAAAGCCAATACCAGGCTCATACGCATCATTTGTGATAAAATCTTCATGTTTGTTAAATAATTAAATAATCCTACTCGTAAGGCTTTTCGGTTTCGCCCCGGACATTGATTCCTCCGGTTTATTTTTATTTTAAGTGGCAAATATAACAATAACTATTCCATTTTTGCTTTATCATTCACATCAGGGTTTATTAAAGTAATATAGAAAGGTAGTGTTTTAATTATGCATCAATTTTTCAACTGTTTAATTTTTGTCATTCTACTGATACCATTGTTTTACAATACCTTTAGATAGACTTTCTTATCCAAAACGAGCCACCATGTCTTTCCACATGATTCAGATGTTTATAATCCCAAAATGGAGCCATCATTTGAGACAACTCAGGGTCTTGCGATATGAAATAATTGGGTAGGAGCGTGTGATATTTCTGTGGGTTCGCTAAAAGACAGATAGCCAATCCATACTGCTCGGAATAAAACCTGTTGCACATAAACTGCGG
>JAVVFR010000043.1:0-8938 GCA_032250595.1 Bacteroidales bacterium
GGGTTGTGGGCTTACCGGTTCAAATGAAAGATATGTTTTTATTAATAATAACGGATCAGCAAAACGTATTGCCGTTACAATTGGACAACGCTATGATGAAATAGTTGAAGTTGTTTCCAATGATCTCAAAGAAGGTGATCAGTTGATTGTTCTTGGACAAGATAAATTGGTTGATGGAACCAAATTGAATATAGTAAATAAAGCACAGTAGACTTGTTGTGTCGTCGAACGATTCATAACCAAGGAGTTGCTGATATGTTCAACACAATAACACATGATTAAATAGTAAAAAATGAGCATTTACAAAAAAGCAATAGACAAACCGGTAACAACGATGTTGTTATTTATAGCCGTCTTGATAATAGGCATCTATTCGTACCAAAGGTTGCCAGTAGACCTGTTTCCTGAGATTGAACCTCCATATATCACAGTGCTGACCTCTTATCCCGGAGCAAGTGCCACCGAAATTGAGACAAATGTAACGCGGTTGCTTGAGAATAGCCTGAATTCTGTTGACGGATTGAAAAAGATGACTTCTACATCAAAAGATAATTTATCGATGGTTATGTTGGAATTGGAATGGGGTATTAACCTGGATGAAGTGATCAATGATGTGCGCTCATATATTGATATTACCAAAGATAATTTACCTGAGGGCTGTTCCAACCCGTTTATTTTTAAGTTTAGCTCAAGCGCCATGCCAATTATGATGTTTGCAGTTACTGCAGAAGAGAGCTATGCCGGTTTGGATAAGATTTTAAACAATATCGTTTTACCACAATTAAACAGGGTTGATGGCATAGGTAATATTTCTCTTTCTGGCTCTCCTGAAAGATATATCTATATAGAGCTGAATCAGGAGAAGCTTGATGCTTATAATATACCCCTTGAACTTGTAAGTAATGCCATCAGTGCAAACAACCTGAATTTGTCATCAGGAACGGTGAAGATGGATAAAGAGCAATATCAGCTTCAGGTGCGTACTGAATATATCGAGAGTGCTGAGATAAATGATATTGTGGTGAGTACCACCATGGATGGCAAGAAGGTATATGTTTCTGATATTGCAACGGTTCGCGATACAATCAAAGACCTCTCTCTTGATGAAAAGATCAATGGACAAGACGGGGTTAGAATAATTATTTCCAAACAGTCAGGGGCAAATACTGTTGAGATTTGCAAGGAAGTTAACACTGAGATGGAGAAGATCAAAAAACTTCTCCCTTCAGATATAGATATAAAATTGATTTATGATTCTGCCGGAGATATAGAAGACTCGATCAATAGCCTTGAAAGATCTATTCTGTTTGCTTTACTTTTTGTGGTGATAGTAGTGCTTTTCTTTTTGGGTAGGTGGCGTGCAACGTTAATTATTGCCATTACAATACCAATTGCATTAATTGTTTCTTTTATCTACCTGGCATTAACCGGCAGCTCGTTGAATATTATATCACTCAGTTCGTTAACAGTAGCTATTGGTATGGTGGTAGATGATGCCATTGTGGTGTTGGAGAATATTACCAGGCATATAGAGCGCGGTTCCAGCCCTCGTGAGGCAGCAAAATATGCAACCAACGAGGTATGGATCTCGGTAATCGCCACCACGCTGGTTATTGCCGTGGTTTTTGTTCCTCTTACGTTATTGGAAGGGATAGCCGGCGTGATGTTTAAGGAACTGGGCTGGATTGTGACCATTGTAGTGGCTACATCAACTTTGGTGGCTATCTCTCTTACTCCGATGTTAGCATCAAAACTTTTAAGATCTAAAAGGATAAAGGTTGATGAATCCGGACATATCGTAGAGATAAAAGCAAAAGTAAATTGGTATGAGAAGTATGCAGTTCGTTTTCTTGACAGGGTAGATGCTTGGTATTCCAATTCTTTACGTTATTGTTTACGTCATAAACTGGTAACCATTATTGTTGTATCGGTTATATTCATAGCTTCATTTATTCCGTTGGGCTTAGGCATGATTGGCACCGACTTTATACAACAGACTGATGGCGGGCGGTTAAGTGTTTCAGTAACGCTAAATACCGGAACACGCATCGATGAGACATTGAAGACTGCCCGTCGTCTGGAGCATCGTTTTATGGAGCTGGTTCCGGAGATAAGAGTGCTAAGTACTACAGCCGGGTCAACAGAAGATGCCGGTGTTTCTACAATCTTTCGATCTACTACAAACCATACTATTGATATGAGCGTAGTATGCAGTAAAAAAGACGAGCGCGGCCGTTCTATTTTTGAAATTGCAGAAGTGCTTCGGCAAGAGATGGAAAGATATCCTGAAATTATTGATTATCAAGCACAGGCAGCGGGGATGGGGCCTGGAATGGGTGGTTCTACAGTAGATGTGGAAATCTATGGTTATGACTTTGACAAAACAAGTGTTATGGCTGAAAAAGTACAGCGAATAATTGATGAAAAGGTGGAAGGTGCTCGTGATATAACTATTAGCCGTGATAAGAACAGGGCTGAACTGAAAATTATGGTTGATAAAGAAAAAATTGCTATTCATGGACTGACATCTGCTGCCGTCTCAGGATACATACGAAACCGTGTTGCCGGGATGTCTGCAGGATACCTGAAAGAAGAGGGTGATGAGTACAATATTGTGGTTAGGATGGAGGAGAAAAACAGAAACTCAATCACAGCATTGGAAAATCTTACTATCCCAACGCCGGCCGGCGGTAAGATAAAACTTCGTGAAATCGCTTCTGTTGATGAAAATTGGTCGTTGCCGACAATCGAACGTAAAAGCCGTCAACGGATTGTGTCAGTAAAAATTTCTCCTTATCGTGTTTCATTGGGAGAGTTGGCTGGACAGATAGAGGCGGTTATATCAAATATGGATATCCCGCAAGGAATTACAGTTCGGCTTGCCGGTGATTATGAGGAACAGCAACAGACATTTGCTGATATGGGACTGCTTTTGCTCATGATAGTAATGTTGGTATATATTGCCATGGCATCACAGTTTGAATCCTTCTCAAAGCCATTTATTATTATGATGGCCGTTCCATTTGCTTTTACAGGTGTAATTCTCTCGCTGTTGATAACCGGTACCACTCTTGATATGATTGGTGCTTTGGGAGCTATTATGTTGGTAGGAATAGTTGTGAAAAATGGTATTGTACTTGTTGATTATATTAACCTGATGCGTGACAGAGGTTATGAGCTTTATGAAGCAATTGCTTTGGCCGGTAAAGCTCGTTTACGGCCTGTTCTTATGACAGCGTTTACAACCATGTTGGGAATGTTGCCTATGGCACTTAGCAGAGGAGAAGGTTCAGAGATGTGGAAACCTATGGGTATTGTGGTGATTGGCGGACTATTGGTATCAACGGTGATAACACTTATTGTAGTTCCTGTATTATATGGTATCATGGCAAGGCATGGAGAGCGAAGGAAAGAGAAAAATATTCACAAAGATTTTATCTTCTTGCAATTATCAGATAATAATAACGAAGAAAATAACAAGGAGTAATATGAAGTCAGTATTTATAGTGTTCAATCAGGCGAATACCGAACGAGTGGAATATATGCTTGACCAATTGAATATCCGTGGGTTTACCTTTTTCGAGGAGGTTCAGGGGCAAGGTAGTGTTAGTGGCGAACCCCGCCGCGGCACACACACCTGGCCGGAAATGAACTCAGCTGTGATAATAGTAGTGGAGGATGATATGGTAGTTTCCCTCCTTAATGCTGTTCGAAAACTCGATAAACGCAACAAAGAGATTGGTGTACGGGCTTTTGTATGGAATATTGAGCAAACCGTATAGATTGTTCGGATATTTCTTATATTTTTGCTCTATGTTATCGAAGAAAGCTCAATATGCAATATATGCATTGGTTTATCTGGCGAAGGAGGTAGATAAAGGACCTGTGCTGATACGTGATATCGCTATCCATGAGAAACTACCCAAGAAATTTCTGGAGGCTATCCTGCTGGAGCTCAAGAATACCGGTGTTGTAAACAGCAAGAAAGGGAAAGGTGGCGGATACTATCTGCGCCGCGGCCCTGCTGAAGTGACACTGGCGGAGATCATACGCCATTTCGATGGAGCTATTGCTCTGCTCCCTTGTGCCACTTACAAATATTATGAACATTGCCAACACTGTAAAGATGAAACAATATGTGGTGTTAAGTATTATATCAAAGAGATACGTGATGAAACAGTTACAATGCTAAAAGCAATTTCACTGCAAGATATCATCGACAGAGAAAAAGAGCTTGAAAAGCAATTTAAACCGGATTTATAATATTTAACCATACAGTGAGGTCATGGAGGAACTATTTCTTCATTTTTACCGAGCAGAGAAGCAGCATAAGGAAGGTAAAGGCTCCATTGATAATAAGCACTTCAAAGCCTATCTCCCAATCATACCATTTTTTTGAATATATTGTAGTGAAATAACTCAATACCGGTGCTATGATAGCGATAACAGGAACGAGTTTTTCTCGGGTGTTTAGTTTTGTAAACAACCCAAAGGAATAGAGTCCCAGCAGCGGACCGTAAGTATAGCCGGCAAATTCAAACAGTTTCTGAATCACCGATTCTTTGCTGTTGGCTCTGAAGATAATGATGATGGTTGTCAGTAGTATGGCAGAACCAATATGAATGAGCATTCTGACCCGACTTTTTTTCTGATCGCTCCAATTCTTTTTCTTAATTTCCAGAATATCTATGGAGAAAGATGTTGTCAATGCTGTTAAAGCACTATCAGCGCTGGAGTAAGCTGCAGCTATCAAGCCAATAAGGAAAACAATTCCGGCAGTGATTCCAAGGTGGCTGAAAGCAATAAGGGGAAACAGGTTGTCTGTTCGCTCCGGAATACTGATATTATATTTTGCCGCGAACAAAAAGAGTGCAGCACCTAAAAAGAGAAAAAGCAGATTTACAGGCACCAGCATGAAACTCATCCAGTACATATTACGTTTTGCCTCTTTGAGGTTTCTGCAACTCAGGTTTTTTTGCATCATATCCTGATCAAGGCCGGTCATAACAATCGTGATAAATATCCCACTGATAAAAAGCTTCACAAAATGATAAGCACTTTTTGGGTCCCAGAAAAACATTTTGCTCAGGCTGCTTGTTTTTACCTCCTGTAACAATCCGGAGAATCCTCCGTCCCAAATGTCGGCAATATAGTAGATCGACAGGCCGAGTGCCACAAGCATAAACGTTGTTTGCAGCATATCAGTCCATACAATCGTTTTTATTCCTCCTTTCAGGGTGTACAACATGATAAGCATCAGGAATCCTGCAACGGTAATCCAGAACGGGACATCCCATCTGTCGAACACAAAGACCTGCAGCACATTTATCACCAAAAACATCCTGAAAGAAGCCCCAATATATCGAGACAGTAAGAAAAACGATGCACCGGTTTTATAGCTTATTTTTCCATATCGTTGGTCGAGATAGGTATATATTGAGGTTAGCTTCAAACGATAATAGAGGGGGAGTAAGATATTAGCAATAACAGCATATCCTAGCAGGTATCCCAACACTACTGCCATATAAGAAAATGAACGCTCCCCTACCCATCCGGGAACAGAGATAAAGGTAACACCCGACAGAGAAGCTCCAATCATACCATACGCCACCACAAACCACTTGGAAGCACGATTGCCTATATAATATGACTCCTCATTCGATTTTCGGGAGGTGAGCCATCCGGCAATAAACAATATAGCCGTGTATAAAAGAAATATGATAAGTATAAACCTGGCATCCATTCTCAGTGATTATTAAGCATTAATGCATTGTTTTACATATAATCTTTAAGATACTTGTGTAAAAAAGCATATTACAGTAAATTTGTGCGTAAAATTACATTTTTTTAGTCAGGAACAAATTCAATTTTTGTGAACACCATTTCATCAAAAGTGCTTCAGCAAGCGGTAGAGGAGTTATCTAAATTACCGGGAGTTGGTAAACGATCCGCTATGCGACTGGCATTGCACCTGTTACAACAGGATGAAGAGACGGTAGAGCGTCTTACAGATGCCATTAATGCTATGAAGCGCAGTGTAAAGTATTGTAGTATCTGCAATAATATTAGCGACAGACAGGTGTGTGACATTTGTTCCGACAATAAAAGAGACCGTTCTACTATTTGTGTTGTTCAGGATATCAGGGATGTAATAGCCATAGAGAATACCAGCCAGTATAAAGGTATGTATCATGTTCTCGGAGGAGTTATTTCCCCTATGGATGGCGTAGGACCGTCGGATCTTGAAATTGCAAGTCTTGTTGAACGTGTAAACCATGACACAGTCACAGAAGTTATTATGGCACTCAACCCTACGGTAGAAGGAGACACTACCAACTTTTTTATCTATAAACAACTTAAAAACAATTCTGTCATTATCTCAACAATTGCCAGAGGTGTTGCCGTGGGAGATGAATTGGAGTATGCTGATGAAATTACCCTGGGTCGTTCTATCCTTAACAGGGTCTCTTACGAAAACTCACTAAAGCAAAACCATATATAGATTATATAATTACTCATCTTAATATTGCGATAGAAATAACAATAAAATAGTATTTTAAAATATAATGTTATGATAAAAAAAATAGGGTTTTTCGTTACTTTTTTTGCTTTGTGTTCTTTTCTCTCCGTTGCACAAGAAGAGCATGAATCGTATCAATTTGACACAATTATAAATCTTGATGTCACTCCGGTAAAAAACCAAGCGCAATCGGGTACATGCTGGAGTTTTGCTACTGTTTCGATGCTCGAATCTGAACTCTTAAGGAAAACAGGTAAGCATTACGATTTGTCGGAAATGTTTTTTGTTCGATATGCATATATCAATCGTGCAGACCAGTATTTGCGAAGGCATGGGAATTCAAATTTCGGTCCGGGCGGACAAGCACACGATGTTATCGATGTATTGAAATCCTTTGGTTGTATGCCGGAAAAGGCTTATAACGGGCTTCCCGATGATAAAAAGATACATAATCATGGTGAACTGGATGCTGTGTTACAGGCTTATCTTGATGTGATACGAAGGAAAAGGTCGGGGTCTTTTAATACTCAATGGCTTAAAGGTTTTAATGCGCTGCTTGATGCTTACCTTGGTGGTATTCCTGACACATTTGATACAGAAAAAACAACGCATACGCCAATATCGTATGTTGCAGCTTTGGGGCTGAATGCCGATGATTATATCGAACTCACCTCTTTTACCCATCAACCTTTTTACAGTAATTTTGTCCTGGAAATACCTGATAACTGGTCCGATGGCCTCTACTTTAACATCCCAATCAACGAAATGATGAATGCGATCGACCATGCCTTAGAGCATGGATATACGATAGCATGGGATGGTGATGTATCCAATGTGGGCTTTTCTTTCTTTAACGGTGTGGCAGTGGTGCCTGAAAATGATTTGTTCGATGGAATGAACAAAGAAGAGGTAAATGAGCGGTTGGCTTACATTTTACCGGAAAAAATGGTAACACAAGATTACCGGCAAGAGATGTTTGACAAACAGGTAATGACAGATGATCATTTAATGCACCTTACCGGGATGGCAAAAGACCAATATGGAACGAAATACTACCTGATAAAAAACTCCTGGGGTACATCACGTAATAACTATGGAGGTTACCTGTTGATGAGTGAACAGTATTTACGGCTAAACACCATTGCTGTTATGCTAAATAAAGAGGGATTGCCCAAATCTATCGGTAAAGCAATTAAATAAAAGAGGTTCTTTTGTGACTATATCATTAAAAGTATTATTTTTGCACCTCAATTTTGAGAATAATGGCAAAGAAAAAAAAGAAAGACTCAGCAGCAGAATCGATCCAAACGGTTGAACAGGCTTTAAGTAAGACAGAAGTATTTATTGAGCGAAATCAGAACATCATAGTCTATTCGTTTATTGCGATCATGATTATCGTTGGTGCTTTTTATGGATACCGCAAGTATGTAAAACTCCCAAAAGAGCGCCGTGCTCAGGAAGATATGTTTTTTGCAGAACGGTATTTTGAAAAAGACAGCCTGGATCTGGCCCTGATGGGTGATGGAAACAATCTGGGGTTCCTCGATATCATCGATGAATACGGAAGGACATCCAGCGCTAATTTGGCCAGGTTCTATGCAGGTACTATCTATTTGAAAAAAGGAGCATTCGAAGATGCGATTGATATGTTGGAAGACTTCAATGGCAAAGATGATATTGTAGGCCCTATAGGAATAGGGAGGCTGGCTGATGCCTATCTCGAAGTCGGCGAGGTGAAAAAAGCGGCCAAGAAATACCTTGAAGCAGCTGAAAAACGGGATAATCCACTCACTACTCCCATGTTTCTGTTTCGAGCCGGCGTTACTTATGAGAAGCTTTTAGAAGACCCTAATAGAGCGCTTGAGCTTTATAATAGGATTAGAAGGGATTATCCTAAATCTAATGAAGCCCGTTCAATAGAAAAATATATTGCCCGTGCTGAATTGGCAGCAGGTATTGACGAGTAAGTGATCATACAACATCGTTCGATATAGTAAGGTTTGGATTGAATCATAACGATAATCCAGAGAGGGTTAACGTCTCTCTTGTGTTTTGAATAATTGGGATACAAACGTAAAATATTGCTTACACGTGAAAAAGACAGATCTATCGGGAACGCAACACTATAATTTCCCGGGCATCGACAGAAAAAAGATAGGATTGGTTATCTCTTCATGGAATACTGAAATAACCGGTGCTTTACGGGAGGCAGCCGTTGCAACACTGTTAACAAGTGGTATTGAAGAGGGGAACATTATGGAGATTGAAGTCCCCGGTAGTTTTGAATTGCCTCTGGGTGCCCGCTATTTATTGGAAAATCATAAAGTAGATGGAGTAGTATGTCTGGGATGTGTCATACAGGGAGAGACAAGGCATTTTGAGTTTATTGCTCAGGCGGTAGCCAAAGGTATTATGGAT
>JAVVFR010000446.1:0-1581 GCA_032250595.1 Bacteroidales bacterium
GGTTCATGTACCATGAAGCTTAATGCAGCATCCGAACTCTTCCCCTTAAGTTGGCCGGAATTTGGCTCAATACATCCTTTTGTACCAAAAGATCAGGCAGCAGGTTACTATGAACTTATTGAAGCGCTTGAAAAAGACTTATGCGAGATAACAGGGTTCCATGCCATGTCGTTTCAGCCCAACTCAGGAGCTGCCGGTGAATACACCGGACTACTTACCATCAGGGAGTATCACATAAGTAAAGGCGACACACAACGGAATATCTGTTTGATCCCTTCATCGGCACACGGTACCAATCCTGCCAGTGCGGTGATGGCCGGCATGAAAGTAGTAGTGGTAGCCTGCGATGAAATGGGCAACGTTGACCTCGATGATCTGAAAAAGAAAACAGTAGAGCATAAAGACAACCTTGCCGCAATCATGGTTACCTATCCTTCAACACATGGTGTTTACGAGGAGGGTATCCTTGAACTGATCAATATTGTACACACTAACGGTGGGTTGGTTTATATGGATGGTGCTAACATGAATGCGCAGGTAGGATATACCAATCCGGGTATTATCGGAGCTGATGTATGCCATTTAAACCTGCACAAAACTTTTGCAATACCTCATGGTGGAGGCGGCCCCGGTGTTGGCCCTATAGGCGTCACCAAACAGCTAGCTCCTTATCTTCCGGGTCATTCTGTCATTAAAACAGGTGGCGAAAAAGCAATCTCTGCTGTTGCAGCTGCCCCTTTTGGCAGCGCTTTTATCCTTCCTATCTCTTATGCATACATTAAAATGATGGGTAAAACACTGACCGATACAACAGACCTGGCTATCTTAAATGCCAATTATCTAAAAACCGCAATAGAGAAAGATTATAAAATTCTATACAGCGGTGCAAACGGGCGGGTAGCACATGAGTTTATTATTGATTGTCATGAGTTTAAACGCTCTGCTGATATTGAAGTTATAGATATTGCCAAACGACTGATGGATTATGGCTTCCATGCTCCTACTGTGGCTTTCCCTGTTCATGGCACTCTGATGGTTGAACCAACAGAGAGCGAACCGCTGGCTGAGCTCAACCGGTTTATCGATGCTATGAAAAGTATCAGGGAAGAGATACGTGAGATTGAAGAAGGGAAATATGAAAAAAACGACAATGTCATTAAAAATGCACCCCATACCTTAGCTATGGTATGCAATGATCGCTGGGACAAACCCTATTCACGGGAAAAAGCGGCATTTCCCCTTAAACAACAAGGAGTTGATAAGTATTTTACCCCGGTAAGAAGAATTGATGATGCCTATGGTGATAGAAATCTGATATGTACCTGTGATCCAATAGAAGATTATAAATAGAAGATGATCTTTTCTTATTGACTTTTTCATAAAAAAGTATTTATTTTGAAGTGTTTTTGAAGAAATTGTAATATATTTGTGCTAATAAATTAATAATTAATAAATTAAACATTAAATTGTCATGAAAAACTTACTACTGTCTCTTGCAATATTAGCGTTTGCTTTTGCATCTACAGCTCAAATTGCAGAAAATCCAAATTTAAAAGCCGATGGTGACATCGTAGATATTGA
>JAVVFR010000044.1:0-8905 GCA_032250595.1 Bacteroidales bacterium
GAGGAAACTCCAGTAATTTATAACAGTGGTTTTGTGGATATGATCATTGGTGGTATTGTCGAATAAAGTTTGTAACTTTGCAGATATTTTATAATTCATTGATTAGCAAAGCATAAGAATTGATATGGCACTTTCTGAGGAGTTTGAACGTACGGGTAATTGGCTCTTTAAACATAGAAGTTGGATACCTATGTTGTTATTTCCAATTGCCGGAATAATAATTTGGTTTGATAAGCAAGAGTGGGTCGACCATCACAATCTTTATTGGAGTGTTGGTTGTTTGACACTGTCGATGTTGGGCCTGGTCATTAGAGCAGCAACCATAGGGCATACTCCACGGGGTACCTCGGGAAGGAATACCAAACAGGGACAGGTTGCCGAGAAACTAAATACTACAGGCATTTATAGTATGCTACGGCATCCATTATATCTTGGGAATTTTTTAATGTGGCTTGGTTTGATTCTGTATACCGGCGTCTCTTATTTTGTTGTTTTTTCTGTTTTCTTCTTCTGGATCTATTATGAAAGAATTATGTATGCCGAAGAGTCGTTTATCCGTTCAAAATTTAAAGAGGAATATGATGCATGGGCTAAAAAAACACCACCATTTTTCCCTTCTTTGAAGAATTACAGGAAGCCTTCGCTGCCTTTTTCTTTGAAAAATGTATTAAAACGGGAATATACAGGTTTTTTTGTTACTATTGCTAGCTTTACACTGGTGAATCTAATGAAAAATATCAGTTATGAGAACCAATATTTACCTGATAGAATTTGGATTAATCTTTTGTTGGCAGGATTAGTAATTTATTTAACGCTACGGACACTAAAAAAGCATACAAAAGTACTCCATGTTGCAGGGCGATAGTAAACTGTGAACATACTGAAGAGAGAACTGTTACAAATATATAAATCACAATATTTAAATAGTGGTAATGATGAATGAAATTGTTTTTTTATTTGGTTATGTAAATTAAAAAAATCAGCTATGAATTATGATGTGATAGTTATTGGCAGTGGGCCCGGAGGTTATGTTGCTGCAATAAGGGCAGCACAACTGGGTTTAAAAACGGCCATTGTTGAAAAGAGTGAATTGGGAGGTATCTGTTTAAATTGGGGATGCATACCCACCAAGGCATTATTAAAAAGTGCACAGGTATATAACTATGCCAAACATGCTTCAGAGTATGGTGTGGCAATAGAAGGCAGCATTATCCCCGATCTGGGAGCAATGGTAAAAAGAAGCCGCGATGTGGCAGGAGGAATGAGCAAAGGTGTTGCTTTCCTTTTGAAGAAGAATAAAATTGAACATATTCAGGGATTTGGGAAGCTGACTGGAGATAAGAAGGTAGAGGTCACTTCTGATGATAAAGAGCAACGCATTATTGAAGCCAAACATATTATCCTTGCTACTGGTGCCCGTTCCCGCCAACTTGATAATATCAAACAAGACGGTAAAAAAGTGATTGGATATCGTGAAGCGATGACGTTGGAAAAGAAACCCGAGTCGATGGTAGTAATTGGTTCAGGGGCTATTGGCAGTGAGTTTGCGTGGTTTTTTAATACTATTGGCACAGTGGTAACGCTGGTAGAGTATTTGCCGGCTGTGTTGCCACTCGAAGATGAGGAGGTGTCGAAACAGGTAGAGCGGAGTTTTAAGAAATCCAAAATGAAGGTAATGACTTCGGCTGCTGTTGAAGCTGTTGATACAAAAGGAGAGAAGTGCAAGGTGCATATCAATACAAAGAAAGGCAAGCAGGTGGTGGAGGCAGATATGGTGCTTTCTGCTGTTGGCATCACTGCGAATATAGAAGGTATTGGTCTTGAAGAGGCAGGTGTAGCGGTGGAGGACGGTAAAATAACTGTTGATAAGTATTACAGAACCAATGTAGAGGGAGTCTATGCCATCGGAGATATTGTTCCCGGGCATGCCCTGGCTCATGTGGCGTCGCATGAAGGAATAATATGTGTTGAGCAGATTGCCGGTATGCAGCCTGAACCGTTGGATTATAACAATATCCCTGCATGCACCTACACCATGCCTGAGGTAGCGTCTGTGGGTATGACAGAGCAACAAGCGGTGGATGCCGGGTATGAGATAAAAGTGGGTAAATTCCCATTCACTGCAAGTGGTAAAGCAAGTGCTTCCGGTGCGAAAGATGGTTTTGTGAAAGTTGTCTTTGATGCTAAATACGGAGAATGGCTCGGTGCTCATATGGTGGGCGACAATGTAACGGAAATGATTGCAGAAGTGGTGGTGGCAAGGAAACTCGAAACTACCGGTCATGAGATTATCAAAGCGGTGCATCCCCATCCCACTATGTCGGAAGCTGTGATGGAAGCTGTTGCACATGCATATGATGAAGTCGTTCACTTATAAAATAAACATAATGAATATTATAGAGGGAGAGATACCCGGACTGCTTATTATAGCACCCGATATATATTTTGACGACAGGGGATACTTTTTTGAGTCGTATAATGAAGAAAAACTTGCCTTAGCAGGATTTCCTTTTCGGTTTGTGCAGGACAATGAGTCTTGTTCTAAAAAGGGGGTGATCAGGGCATTGCATTTTCAGCACCCTCCTTATGAGCAAGGGAAACTGGTACGTGTCGTCAGTGGTAATATTATTGATGTGGCAGTGGATATCCGAAAAGGCTCACCATGGTATGGGAAATATCAAAAAGTATTCTTATCGGCTGAGAACAAGAAGCAGTTTTGGGTGCCTTCGGGATTTGCTCATGGTTTTGCGGCCATGGATGAAAACACGATTGTCAGCTACAAATGTACGAGCCATTACCATAAAGCATCAGAAGATTCTATTATATGGTCCGACCCTGACCTGAATATCGATTGGGGTGTGAAAACACCTGTCGTTTCTGATCGTGATGCTGAAGCACAGCGATTCAGTACTTTTGAAAGCAAATTTATTTATAGTGTATAAACAGTTCGAATGAACAGAGAGGTGTTACAGCATATTGATGTTGAAGAGGTTGTTGTATCTGAGGATGATTTTTTGTCGGTGTATGGTGCTCGTGCACATAACCTGAAAAATATCGATATCAGGATCCCTTCACACAAACTGGTCGTTATCACAGGGTTGAGTGGCAGTGGGAAGTCATCTCTGGCTTTCGACACTATCTATGCTGAAGGCCAACGTCGGTATATGGAAACTTTTTCTGCCTATGCACGGCAGTTTATTGGGAATCTTGAACGGCCTGATGTGGATCGTATAACCGGTTTGAGCCCCGTTATCAGTATTGAGCAAAAGACAGTAAGTAAAAATCCAAGATCCACCGTAGGTACTGTGACAGAGATATACGATTTTCTCCGTCTTCTCTATGCCAGAGTGGCTGATGCTTATTCGGTGGCGTCAGGGAAGAAGATGGTTAGTTATACTGATGAACAGATAGAGGCGTTGGTAAGCAAACAGTTCGATGGAGAAAGGATTCTTATCCTTGCACCACTCGTCAGAGGGAGGAAAGGACATTATAGAGAGCTTTTTGAACACATCAGGAAACAAGGGTTTCTTAAAGTAAGGGTGGATGGAGAGATCAAAGAGTTGATAATGGGCATGCAGACCGACAGGTATAAGATACATGATATAGAGGTAGTGATTGACCAGATGAGTGTGGATGAAAAGGGCAGGGGCCGTCTGAAAAAATCATTGCTAACAGCAATGCGTCACGGGAAAGGTTCTGTAAGTATTGTAAACTATGATACCGGTGTAGTTAGGCATTATAGTCGCTCATTAATTTGTGTCGATACAGGGATCTCTTATCCTGCTCCGGAACCCAACACCTTTTCTTTCAACTCTCCCTATGGCGCTTGTAGCAAATGTAACGGACTGGGTGTGATCTCAGAGATTGATTTAAAAAAGATCATCCCGGATAAGAAGCTTAGTATCAAAAATGGAGGTATAATCCCTGTAGGAACCTACAAAAACAGTTGGATTTTCAGACAGATTGAAGCAATATGTCTGAAATATGGTTTATCAATGGATACACCCCTTTCTGATTTTCCAGAAGAAGCGATCGACAATCTGCTTTACGGAACCAATGAAGTACTCAATATCACGAACGAATATATTGGAGTGACCTCAACCTATGTAGTAAACTTTGAAGGGATCGTAAATTTCATAAAGCAGCAGGATATTGAAGCAGCTTCTCCCGGGGTTCGCCGGTGGGCATCACGGTTTATGAATGAGGTAGTATGTCCGGAATGTAATGGTGCTCGCCTGAAAAGTGAATCATTATCTTTTAAAATCAAAGGTAAAACGATTGCTGATCTCGCCAGGATGGAGGTACCCCAACTTAGATTGTGGTTGTCGGGAGTAACAAAAACGCTCGAAATGAATAAAAAGGTTGTTGCACATGAGATCATCCGTGAGATAGATACACGTATCGGTTTTTTGTTGGATGTAGGCATCGATTATCTCAACCTAAACCGGCCGGCACGCTCTTTGAGTGGCGGTGAAGGACAGAGGATACGGTTGGCTACACAAATTGGTACCAGGCTTACCGGGGTGCTCTATATCCTCGATGAACCGAGTATTGGGTTGCATCAACGTGACAATATTAAACTCATTAATGCCTTAAAGGAGCTTCGTGATGCAGGGAATTCTGTGATAGTGGTAGAACATGATGAAGAGATGATGCGTTCCGCGGATTATGTTGTGGATATCGGTCCCGGCGCCGGAAGGCTCGGTGGACATATTGTTGCCCAGGGAACACCGAATGAAATGGAGCAGTGTCATACAGTCACATGCCAATATCTTAGTGGTGAGCGAAGCATTCCACTGCCAAAAACCCGTAGAGCCGGCAACGGCCTCTCTATTGAGCTGTTGAGAGCATCGGGTAATAACCTGAAAAATATTTCACTCACTGTCCCTTTGGGGATTTTTATTTGTGTGACCGGCGTTAGCGGCAGTGGTAAATCATCACTCATAAATCAAACTCTTTATCCTATCCTTAGTGCAAAATTGCACCGTTCGTTAAAAAAACCGCTCTCCTATGAGGCCATCCATGGGATAGAACACATCGATAAAGTAATAGAGATCGATCAGTCGCCGATAGGCAGAACACCTCGGTCGAACCCGGCAACTTATACAGGCGTGTTTGATGAAATAAGAAAACTCTATCACCAGCTTCCGGAGTCGAAGATAAGAGGATATAAGCCGGGTAGGTTTTCTTTTAATGTAAAAGGAGGACGTTGTGAGACATGCAAAGGTGCCGGTGTGAAAGTTATTGAGATGAATTTCCTGCCCGATGTAAACGTGATATGTGAAACGTGTGGAGGGAAACGCTATAATCGTGATACCCTTGAGGTGCGGTTTAAAGGGAAGTCGATCAATGATGTATTAAATATGACTATCAATAGGGCGGTGGAGTTTTTTGAAAATATACCGTTGATTCTCAGGAAATTAAAAACATTGCAAAAAGTAGGGCTGGGTTATCTGACGCTTGGACAGCAATCAACGACCTTGTCGGGCGGTGAAGCCCAACGCGTGAAGCTTGCCACGGAACTGTCAAAAAGAGATACCGGGAAAACATTCTATATCCTCGATGAGCCAACAACAGGATTGCACTTTGAAGATATACGCGTACTCCTGGAAGTGCTGAATGCACTGGTCGATAAAGGAAATACGGTATTGGTGATTGAGCATAATATGGATGTGATTAAAGTAGCCGATTATATTATTGACATTGGCCCTGAAGGTGGTAATAAGGGTGGTGAAATTGTTGCCTTAGGCACACCGGAACAAGTTGTTAAGGTGAAAAATAGTTATACCGGAGATTTTCTTGGCAAACTGATTGATTGAATTACAGAAACTATTAATTAACTTTGCCACTAATTAAAACCGCAAAAATGAATTTCCTGGATATCAATTATTATTATTGTACATTATGATTAATGAAGAGAAACTGATTAGAAGAGCTTTTGCACAAAAAAATTGGAACGAAATAAAGACTTCCGATTCATGGGAAGTGTTCAAGGTGATGGCAGAATTTGTTAATGCATTTGAAAAGTTAGCCAAAATTGGCCCTTGTGTTTCAATATTTGGATCGGCACGGACAAAGGAGACTGCTCCCTTCTATAAATTAGCTGAAGAGGTTGCCTTTAGGCTTACGAAAGAAGGATATGGTGTTGTAACCGGCGGAGGCCCGGGTATCATGGAGGCAGCCAATAAAGGTGCTAAAAAAGCAAATGGAAAATCTGTCGGACTAAATATTATGTTGCCCCATGAACAATTATCAAATCCTTTTATTGATAGTGATAAGCTAATAAACTTCGATTATTTCTTTATAAGAAAAGTGATGTTTATGAAGTATTCTCAAGGATATATTGTTATGCCGGGAGGATTTGGCACTTTAGATGAGTTATTTGAAGCAGTGACGTTGGTGCAAACCCAAAAAATGGTGCATTTTCCTATTATTCTTATGGTGAAAGAGTATTGGGAAGACCTTTTAAAATGGATCAAGAATAAATTGTTAAAAGAACAAAATATTCATAAGGAAGATCTGGATATTATAACGGTTGTAGATACTCCCGAAGAGGCTGTAAATCATATTGTTAAGTTTTACGAAAAATATGCGCTTAAGCCTAATTTTTAAAATGCCGGCTGTTTATATACCTTATTTATTATCTCAATCAAACCGTCATTGTTTAAGTCAAGCATTGTCATTGTTGAGCCTGTATGACGCAATTTGCGGTTTTTGTCAGTAAATGATTGAAAAGGGAGAGAAGATTTAACATTATTACAGTAATCACCAATAGCAGGATCAATAACATCAATATTCAAAGTGATTGAATTGGATATTTCACTCTCCATAATGTATCCCCAGCAGTTATGCTTAAGGCGATACCATAGCGTGTCACAAGTGTTGGTACTGTATAACTTAAATACAATACCATTGGTGGGAGACGATACATTGATATATACTTTGATCCCTCCAAAGTTGTAGGTGAAGATATCCGGTTTCCCGTCACCGTTAAAATCACGTAATTTCATCCATGAATAGATCTTTGGAAATCCCTTTTCATATTGGGGAGCATAGGTATAGTCAATGGTGTTGGCCGTGCCGGAATTGATATAGGTGCGGATCCTGTCGGTTTGTGTGTCAAACGTAACCAAGTCAATGATGCCGTCAAAATTCAAATCTATTTCATTAAAATGAACAGAATTTATCCCCCCTGCCCATGGATTTTTTAGTGGAATACCATTACTGTCATTTACTTGAACTGTTAAATCCCGTTCAAAGCTGAAATCAAAAAATTGTTGACCATGCGCAGTTAAACCGGAAAAGCTGATGGCAAACAGGGCGATGTAAAAATGGATCCGTATCATATTATATTTAGTTTTGGAATATTTATAAAAGGTCATTGCCAACAACAATCTTTTATTTAGACAAAATAAAAACAGAAGGTTTAATATAAAAAAAAGTTTAAATAAATCTAACCCTTCGGCCATGCACCTCTTTTCCGTGGTTTTTTGATGGGTGTTTTTGCTATCAAAAATTAATATGAGTTCACAGGAATGAGGTAATGAGATGCATGGTAATGTTGAGCAGTTGCATGAAAGCGGACAAACATAGAAAAATCAACCAAAGATCATGGTATCACAAAGGTTTTTTATGCCAATCATCAATAATCTCTCTTTTCGTACTTTTCCTCTTTACTCTTCTTTATTTTTCGAAAAATAAGATAAATAACAGCAATAACAGCTAATGCCAAAAACAAAATTTGTATCCCGAGTAGAAATTTTAAAACTTCCATTTATTTTAGTTTTACTGCTGTCCCATATGTAAGTATTTCAGCGGCTCCACTGGTAACTAAAGCAGTGGCAATGTTAATACCAACAATAGCGTCGGCGTTAAGTTTTTTAGCATCCTCAATCATTCTTTCTATCGCTTGCTCGCGTGCATGTGCCTGAAGCTTGGTATATTCCTCAATTTCACCACCCGTAATTTTCTTTAATCCTGCGACAATATCGCGACCAATGTTACGGCTACGTACAGTGCTGCCTCTTGCTATACCTAATATTTCTGTGATTTCCCTGTTGGGAACTGAATGTGTTGTTGAAAGAATCATAATTATTATCTTTTAAAGGTTATACTTCTTGTTAAAATTAATTGCTGTGTTATTTGTTGCCGATGGGTGTCTGTGAAAAACCATCTCCCTTCTATTCAAGGGTAAAAATAGATAAATGATTTAATATTGTGACGTGAAAAGTTGTTTTTTTGGTGCAAGAATAAAAGATGAAGTTATTAATATTAAAAGCAAATGTCTTGGTTTCATAGTGATTGCTGTTTAATGTTGCAGGTAACGGTTCAGTATTTGAAAAGTAAGAGATTTCGAAGAAATTCACTTTCAACATAGAAGCAAAATGCTGCTATTGGTTAATGTTTTTTACCACAGAGGGCACGGAGAGGCACAGAGGGTTCTTCTCTGTGTTCTCTGTGGTGATGAAACTCATATTATCCAACGGACAATACCGTCCTTTAACAGGGTTACATTAAAGTTTATTAATAATCCAATTTTAATGTTTGCCAGTTTCATATAGGTCATGAGTTGTGCTTTATGTATTTCTGCAATGGCATCTACTGATTTTATTTCAACAATTAATTTGTTTTCAACCAATAAATCGATGCGGTATCCGGCATTTAATTTTATCTCTTTATACACCAAGGGCAAAGCAAGCTGTTTTTTTACGTCGAGGTCTATGTTTATAAGTTCGTAATACAAACATTCTTCGTAAGCGCTTTCAAGCAAACCCGGGCCTAATTGTTTATGCACTTCTATTGCGCATCCGATGACTTTTTTTGTTACTTGATTTATTTCCATTATTATTTTGTTTTTTCTCTGTGTGTCTCTTTGTTCTCCGTGGTAAAACTAATTTTTCTTTAC
>JAVVFR010000045.1:0-8876 GCA_032250595.1 Bacteroidales bacterium
ATTCTCTTCTTTTTCAACTTTTACGGTATCGTTCGCCTTTTCTTCCTGTTCTTTACCAGGCTCCCTGGGTGGTTGTTGTTCTTGCTGGGTTTTATTTGTCTCCGTCTTTTTCTCTCGTTCCATTTTTCTTTCCATTTGTCCTTCTTCAATGGCTTTTGCCATCACATCCACGATTAATGCAATGGATTTGGTTGCATCATCATTGGCAGGGATAGGAAAATCAACAATATTTGGATTGGAATTGGTATCAACGATAGCAAAAGTAGGGATATTAAGTTTACGCGCTTCAGCAATAGCAATCTTCTCTTTAATAATATCAATGACAAAAATTGCTGACGGCAACCGGTTAAGGTCGGAGATACTTCCAAGTTGTTTCTCCAATTTAGCACGTTCACGGGTGATCTGCAGTTTTTCACGTTTAGAAATATTATCCCATGATTTTTCTGTCATCAGCTTATCGATAGAAGTCATTTTACGGACAGCCTTTCTGATAGTAGCAAAATTGGTAAGCATACCACCGGGCCAACGTTCAGTGACATAGGGCATATTGGTAAGCTTGATTCTTTCGGCTACAATATCTTTAGCTTGTTTTTTGGTAGCAACAAAAAGGATTCGTTTACCGGATTTAGCAATTTGTTTCATTGCAGCAGCAGCTTCATCGATCTTTGCCATTGTTTTATAGAGATCGATAATATGGATCCCGTTACGCTCCATAAAAATATAAGGCGCCATATTAGGGTTCCATTTTCTCTTTAAGTGTCCAAAATGAACACCTGCATCAAGTAATGCATCAAAACTTGTTCTGTTTTCCATCGTTTGTTTTTGTTTACCTTCTTTAAAAAGCAATCACTGAGTAGTTCCTGTTTAGGGGGAAGTCTCAGCGATTTAGATACTAAACAAATGCTTTTGAAAGAAATAATGAATAATAAAATATTAACGTTTACTAAATTGAAATTTCTTTCTTGCTTTAGGTTGTCCCGGTTTTTTACGTTCCACCATTCTGGGGTCTCTGCGCAACAAACCTTCGGGTTTAAGCTTAAGCCTGTGTTCACTATTTACTTCACAGAGTGCTTTTGAGATAGCAAGCCTGAGTGCTTCGGCCTGGCCTTTATAGCCACCACCATTTAAATTCGCTTTTACATCATATTTGCCTGTGGTATCAGTAATATTAAAAGCCTGTTCAACAGTATACTGCAAAACAATTGTAGGGAAATACTCTTTAAAATCCTTGCCATTAACAGTAACAGACCCCTTACCGTCAGTCATATAAATCCGTGCAACAGCAGTTTTTCTTCTGCCAGATGTATTAACTACTTCCATGTGTTATCGTATTTCATTAAGATTAATTTTTCCAGGTTTTTGTGCTTCGTGAGGATGCTTCTCTCCGGCATACACAAACAAGTTTCTGAACAGTTCTCTCCCCAGGCGGCTTTTAGGCAACATGCCTCTTATCGCATTTTCAAGCACCCGCTCCGGAAATTTCTTAAATAACTCCTCCGGTGTGCGCTCACGCTGCCCGCCGGGATATCCTGTATGACGAATATACGTCTTGTCTGATAGTTTTTTACCGGAAAATTTTACCTTCTCAGCATTAATAATGATAACATTGTCACCACAATCAACATGAGGCGTGAAATCCGGCTTATGCTTACCGCGTAATACAATAGCCACTCTTGAAGCTAATCTGCCAACCACCTCGTCAGTAGCATCAACAACATACCATGCTTTATTGACAGTAGCTTTATTAGCAGATTTTGTTTTATAACTCAACGTATCCATTTCAATTTGTTTTTCTAACGTTCAAAATAATAATTTTTTCGGCACGACTTAAAACCAATTGTTCATTTTACAGGCAATCTCCTTACAAATGTTCATTTTCAGGTCTATATCCACCTATCGCCTCTATTTTTTTAACAGGGCTGCAAAATTATAACTTATTTTTTTTTCATACAAGTTTTTATCAACCTCTTTTTGTTGATAATTCATAACGCTCCGGAAAACCTCTTCTTTTCTTCCATAATATGATTAAAACAGCAGATTACACACTATTGGTTGTGATAGTTACCGCTTATTTTTAATAGTTTCTCATCCAATACAAAATCATCTCCCTCCACTCTCACAAAATAAATACCTTCCGGGAGTCCTGTCAGCGGCATATCAACGGTTGACAAACCATCAGGTACATCTGCAACAAAAAACTGCTGTAGCAACATCCCTCCCATATTGAAAACCATGATTGATATCCGGCCTCTTTTCCTGAGATTCAGTTCAAGGGTGGTGTTATGATGCGCAGGGTTTGGAAATAACCGCATGGTGCTGGGCGCCGTTTTTAGCGGTGTCATACCACCAGGAGAGGAAAACAACTGATTCAGATAGAACGTATCGGGAGTATTCTGATATGCAGGATGTCCTCCATTATGCCGGGCCAACAGCAGCTCCATATCGTTTGGACAAAACTGCATAAACTGAATGTTCCCTGCTCCTGAGTTGGAGTATAAGCGCATCTTTTCCCAGTTAACAAACCTGCTGATTCCGGTACTGTCGATAAATGAAGCAGCAACAGCATTGTAGCGATTACAGTAGTGATGGTGGTCATTTCGTTTGATCTCGTAATTGGCTGCATAGAGGTTCTTGCCGGGGATATTGTCAGGATAGTCGACATAACGGTAAGTGTGTGTAGGAGCTGATGGACATACTTCGGCCACCATCGCAATAAGCGTGTCGGTCTGTTTATCGGCAAGCGCCAGCGAAGTAACAATATATCCATTGGAAAAACCATTGGCCGATGCTGCTATCGCAGCCCTTACATCATTTACATCACTCTTGCCATCCCCATTATAATCCGCTTTCTCCAGAGCATCTCTGAGGGCGAACCAAACAGGAACATACGGAGCATTCATAGTAGCGGTTTCATTATAATCGGAGAGCATATGTTGAAAAGCACTAACTCCAGCAGCATTTACTCCCGACAAACACGACATCATACCGGCAAAGCCTATCATAGCCCAGGGCTGCTCGTCCGGTTCTGAAGGGATATGAATGACCATCACCTGATTGTTGATGATCTTCATATGCGGGTCCCAGTCGAGATGCCGCGAGATGTAACATTGCCCACTATCAACTGTACCGGCAGCAGCCTCCCCCCAGGTCATAAGACTTGAACAACCGTTCTCAAGCGACTTGCTCCCAAAATGCTCCAACAAACCTGAAATATCAAGAAAGGTGTTTGCTACCAGAATATCAAGGTAATCACCACTGGTTATTGTAACACCGGCAGCCACCATCCCCTGGTAAATACCCTGGGCTTCATAAATATAGGTAGAGTCAATAGTTAACATCTGGCCCTGTTGTATTATCTGTTTGGCTAAAGGCAATGAACTGCCAAACTGCTGCTTCAGATACCCTTCATAGATATCTTCAATCTCATCGGCCATCAGATAGCCATAAGCATATCCACGATCATAATGCGAACCCCATAGTTTTACTACTGAAAAATTACCATCATCGAGTAATATCTGCCCGTTGATCTGGGGGAAAGCATTCGCTGAAGTCAACAAAATTACAATTAACATTAAGAAAGTTCTTCTTTTCATTACTCGGGTTGTTTCATATTTGGTTCAAAGATATCAAAATTTATCATTTACCGACTATGCAAATCCGGCAGATAGCAGATGCCGTCTATGGGCGTATGACAATCGATATCTGACATGGTAATGATTAAGAAAGATAATTTCAAAGGGGGCTTTCGCCCTCCGAAAAAAATGTCCTTGTGGAAGTTTCTATAATAAAAATTATACTTTTACACTTTTATAACATTTTTAACTGGCTCTGCTCTTTTCATATAAAACATACACAGCCAATGTTGGTAAACTGATAACCAAAAATGCAAAATATTACTTAATTTAATATTCTTATAACGGCTTGAAAGGTTAATGGAATTGAATTCCCAGCCTGCTGATATTATCAATTTAATAACAACAATTATAACAAACAATGAAGAAATTATTTTTTACAGCAATTATTACTGCTATTCTCACATTTCAGGGATATGGCCAAAAACAATGTGACATCAGCAATCACTATGAAGACTTTATTACAATACAGAAATCATCCTATAATGAAAATGACTACTTGACAAAGAGGGTGATAAAGACCAATAAAGAGAGTTGCTTTTCTGACTTGATCAATAACAACATTATGTTTATTGACTACTTACTGACCAACTTCTCTTCCAACTCTAATTATCAAGACCTTTTAAAATTGACTGACAGTGTAACTATAAGTAAAAAATACATATCAGATCTTAAGAAAGACAGTTTGTTTAACTCTGTTATGAATGAATTGGTCAGTAAAACAATTGATAAAAAAACACCAAAAGACACGATTTCTTTTGACAATTTAATGAATATTGCAGTAAAGTATTTTTCAATTATAAGACTAACTAATGAAGGGCATTATATGGGAAAAGTTTGTGCAGGATTTAACGACATTAAAAGAACAGAGAAAGAGAGGGTCCCATTTATTGAAGCATTCTGTTTTTCATCAATTCTACAACATTACCAAAGTAAAGAATATAGTATGAACGATGAATTTATAAAGGCAATTAAGGAGTTATACAAAGTAAATCTTGGGCTTGACAGAGAAGAGAAACTTTTAAGGGCACAAGGAGCCATGTTTTTTCTTATGAGAAATAATGAAAACTTAAAAAGTATGCTTAAAAGTGAATATGAAAAGAAAAAAGAGCATTTGCCATTTATCCTGAAAGGAGATTAATGTAATAAATGTTTCCCAAAGAGTCTCTAACACTCGCGGGGAGCAGCACTTACCCGATCATAAATTATGCATTGGCGGATACTGCGAATTGTGACTTTGAGTGGATAATTTACAGTATTTGTTCCAGATTCTCTATATCAACTTTATTCTTCCAAAAATATTTTCCCCATAACTTGGAATATTCTAAAAAGAATTTTTATCTTTGCACTCCCAAAAAAGGGTAGCAACAAAAATGTTTGAGTGATGTACGCAATAGTTGAAATAGCTGGCAAACAGCAAAAAGTAGAGAAGTCACAGGAGCTATATGTCAACCGGCTTGATGGTGCTGAAGGTACTTCTGTAAAATTTGATCAGGTTTATTTGATCGATAATGACGGTAAAGTAAAAGTAGGTTCTCCCATGTTGAAGGGTGCGCACGTAAATGCTACCATTGTTTCTCATCTCAAGGGAAATAAAATACTGGTTTTTAAAAAGAAACGTAGAAAAGGATATCAAAAGTTAAACGGTCATCGTCAGTATCTGAGTCTAATCAGAATTGATGATATTCTTGAAAAAGCATCGGCTAAGAAAGCTGTCAAAAAAGAAACTGCCGTTGAAGAACCTAAAAATGAGGTTATCACAGAGAGTAAAACAGAAAAGACTGAAAATAAAGAATAACATTCCGTTAACGAACTAAAAACATTGAATTATGGCTCATAAAAAAGGTGCCGGAAGCAGTCAAAACGGCCGTGAATCAGAAAGTAAACGTTTAGGCGTAAAAATATTTGGCGGACAAAAAACTATTGCCGGGAATATCATTGTCAGACAACGTGGAACCAAACATCATCCCGGTGAAAATGTTGGTATGGGCAAAGACCATACTCTTTTTGCATTAACAAACGGAAAAGTTATGTTTCAACGTAAAAAAGGAAACAAATCATATGTTTCGGTGATGCCGGAAGAGCAAGTTGAGAATTAACAACTGAATAATATTAAGCTACCCCCGGTCAATACAATCATTATTGACCGGGGTTTTTTATCTTCAGTCCTAAAAATAACAATCCAACAATCCATCGCCTTCGTGCCATCCTTTTTTTGCTAAACGAGAAAGAAAAGGTAACTTTGCAGATACCAACCATGGTGCAATAATTACAGGATAAAAAAACACTAACTACAATGCTCCAGATCAACAGAATAAAAGAGGACCCAAAAACCATCATTGAACGGCTTGCTATCAAGCAGCTTGATGCAACAGCGGTTGTTGAGAAAATTATTGCTTTGGATGAAAAGCGCCGTCATACGCAGAAGACCCTCGATGACAACCTTTCGGAATCGAACATTTTGGCAAAAGAGATAGGTTTACTCTATAAAACCGGTAAAAAAGAGGCCGCTGAGCCTCTCAAGGTACAGACCTCAAATCTCAAGCTGGTGAATAAGGAGTTAACTGATCTCCTCGACCGCACTGAAAAGGAGTTACATCAGCAGCTTTTACTACTGCCAAATCTTCCGCATAAGGATGTTCCTGCCGGCCGCAACGACACCGATAATGTTGTTATCTCTGAGCATGGCATCCTGCCTCAGTTATCAGACAACGCCCTTCCGCATTGGGAGTTGGCATCGAGATATCATATTATTGATTTTGAAACGGGAGCCAAGGTATCCGGAGCAGGATTTCCTTTTTATGTCGGCAAAGGGGCGAAACTACAACGTGCCCTGATCAGTTTTTTCCTGGATGCTGCTACTGATAGCGGTTACACAGAATACCAAACACCCCTGATGGTCAACGAAGCGTCAGGTTACGGCACCGGACAGCTGCCAGATAAAGACGGACAGATGTACCATGTTACGAACGATAACCTATATCTAATCCCTACCGCAGAGGTTCCGCTGACCAATATTTTCAGGGGCAATATGCTAAAAGAGAGCGATTTACCCATAAAGATAACTGCCTATAGTGCCTGTTTCCGCCGTGAGGCCGGCTCCTATGGCAAAGAGGTAAGAGGCCTCAACAGACTTCACCAGTTCGATAAAGTAGAGATCGTGCAGATTGTTGATCCGGAAAAATCTTACGAAGTACTTGAAGAGATGAAATCATATATCGCTTCACTACTCGATGCACTAGAGCTGCCCTATCGTATTGTTAAACTCTGTGGCGGTGACCTCAGCTTTACTGCCGCTCTTACCTACGACTTTGAAGTATTCTCCGCCGCCCAACAAAGATGGCTTGAAGTAAGCTCTGTATCCAACTTTGAAGATTTTCAAGCCAACCGTATGAAATTACGCTTTAAAAACAGCAATAACAAATCACATCCGGTTCATACCCTCAACGGCTCTGCACTTGCATTGCCCAGAATATTAGCAGCATTGCTGGAAAACAATCAAAACAGTTATGGTATCTCTATCCCTAAAATTCTTGTGCCATACACTAAATTTAATATGATATCATAAACCGGCAATTAATACGTTCAATAAACTGATTACTGATACAAAATTTTTACACAATGGAAAAAAACAGATACATAGTACTGATTGGATTTGCTCTTCTTGCAATAATATATTCTTGTAATAAAAAAGACAACAACCATGAAATCAGCACTATTGATTCACTTATAGTTATTAATGATAGTGCACTGCTTTTACTGAATGAAGTGGACTCTATTGCGATGGTCAATAGCAGGAAAGAATTTGCTGCATTTCAGGACCGCTTTCGTTCTATTACAAATGAATGTAACGATCCTCTGCTGTTAAAAGAAGACACCCATTGGCAAACGGTAACACTGTATGAGCGGGAAGACCGACGACTTAAGAAATTAATCCCTAAATACAAGACAGCAGTCAGTGAGTATAAATTAAATGCTAAGCAGCTTAATAGCCTGAAAGAATCGATCACCAGGAACCAAATTCCCGAAGACTCAATACAATATTACATCAACCGTGAAGGAGAAGCTGTTAGTTTTACTTTTTCGGCAACAAAAATTATTATGGAAAAGATAAAACCAGTTTATCATACCCTGGATAGCATAAGCCAGTATCAGACGCAGCTGCTTGAACATTTTGCCACACTCACAGGAAAAAAAACAACTGATGCAAAACCGGAATAGACACATTATCATACTGTTCTCTCTAACAGTGATGTTGATATGTCATTGTAATACAGGGATATTACATGCACAAAACGATTCAAAACAGAAACTTGCATTGCAATATTTTCAGGAAGGGGCTTTTGAGAAATCGGCACAGTTATATGAAGAGCTTTATGCCGAACGGCCCAATGAATATTTCTACCGATACTATATCAACAGCCTGTTAGAGCTAAAAGACTATAAAACTGCCGAGAGATTTATAAAAGAAGAACAGAAGAGAAAACGTATCAGAAAAAACTTCACTGTTGAATTGGCATATATCTATTTACAAGAAGGCAATATAAAGAAGTCGGAGCGATTTTTCGAAAACGCCATTAATGAAGTAGAGGCTACCCGTCAAGGGGTTTATGAGCTAACCAATGCGTTGATTATCAGGGGGCAGTATGATTATGCCATCCTTGCCTATCAAAAAGGAAGAAAGTTACTGAACGGCAGTTACAATTTTCACATTGAACTGGCAGGGCTCTACCAGACTATGCGTAACTATTCAGCTATGATGGATGAATACCTTACCATGCTTGAGGCTGATGAAGCCCATCTGGAGACAGTGGAGGTCAGGCTTCAGCATCTGATAAACGTCGTTGATGATGAGGAGTGCAAAAGCATCATCAGGGACAAGCTTATTGAGAAAGCACAGAAAAATCCTAAGAATCTGATATTTAGCGAGATGCTGCTTTGGTATACCATTCAAATCAAAGATTTCCCAATAGCTCTGGTACAGGCCAAAGCGCTCGACAAACGCACTGATGATAAGGGAGAGCGGGTATATGAACTTGGTGTTTTGGCTGCATCCAATGATTTTTTTGATGAAGCTATAGATGCCTTCAACTATGTTATAGCCTTAGGCCCGGAGAACTATCTGCACCTGAACGCACAGATCAAGTTGCTGGAAACCAAATACAATCTGTTGGAACACCGTGATGGGTTCGATAAGAAAGAGTTGCTGCAGTTAGAAAAGGAGTATAACCATGTTTTAGGGCT
>JAVVFR010000447.1:0-1571 GCA_032250595.1 Bacteroidales bacterium
AAGGCATGATCCGTTGTTATAGATATTGTTTTCATCGGTTGGAAATTTATTTTCAAAGGACGGAGAAAAGATTTGTTTTGATGTTTTTTGTGTTATCGTTAATGAATTTTCCTTATAAAAGGGTTATTAGGTAAATGATTGTATGTTTTTGAACGGAGAAATTTTTATTGAAAGGTAAAAATAGCTTTTTTTTTGAGATGATATCGATAAAAAAGGTATAAACACAGGAATGTTTTTCGGTGTAGTTTATATTTGAGTAACAATAATATCATCCCGACAGGGTCTGAATTTTTGGCTGCAAAACAGGTGAGTAAACTAAACAGATACTAAAGAGTGAATCCTTTGTATGAACTATAACCCATATCCTGCGGAGAACCCCGGCTTGCCGGGGTGATATTATTACCATATTTAGTATCTTTGCAAAAAGGTAAGAGATGCCGAAAAAAAATGAGTCATACAAATCTGCGTTAAGTATCCAAAAAGGTGTTAATCAGCCGGAACAGATCAACAAAGATGCTATAACGCGCTTCAGAAAGAGCAAGATTGAACTGCTTACGGCCGATGCATATTACGATGGTATCCTGCAGGGCAACCGTGCTATCTTCAGTAAAGCCATTACACTTGTTGAAAGCCGTTTGCCGCAGCATTATGAATTGGCTCAGAACGTTATCGACAAATGCCTACCCCATGCCGGTGATGCCATCCGCATAGGCATTACCGGTGTACCCGGCGTGGGGAAGTCCACTTTTATTGATGCCTTTGGCACTTATCTTACCCGGGCAGGCAAGAGAGTAGCTGTATTAGCTGTTGATCCCAGCTCCAAACGTTCTGGGGGCTCCATCCTTGGTGATAAGACCCGTATGGAAGCGTTGAGCAATGACCCCAATGCGTTTATTCGTCCTTCACCATCGGCCGGTTCATTAGGGGGGGTGGCTCGTAAAACACGTGAGATCATTACTTTATGTGAAGCAGCCGGCTATGATGTTATCATCGTTGAAACTGTTGGTGTAGGGCAATCGGAAACAGCTGTCTATAATATGGTTGATTTCTTTCTGCTGCTGATGCTCGCCGGTGCCGGCGACGAGCTACAGGGGATAAAAAGAGGTATTATGGAGATGTGCGATGCCCTCTATATCAATAAAGCCGATGACAATAATATCAATAAAGCCAAAATAGCTGCCGCACAATACCGTAGTGCGTTGCATCTGCTGCCCGAACCCCCGTCAGGATGGACACCCGTTACCGGTATTTGTTCTGCCATCTCAGGAAAAGGTATCGATGAGGTGTGGAACACCATTCGGGAATTCTGTGTTTTTACCAAAAATAACGGTTATTTCGAAGAGAACAGAAAAAAACAAAATATCCAGATTATCACAGAATCTATTAAAGAACAGCTTGAAAATGACTTTTTCTCCAATGAAGCAGTGAAGAGTCTGCTGCCCAAGCTCGAGAAAATGACAGCAGAAAACAAAATCTCCGGTTATATTGCTGCTAAAAAGCTGCTTGATGCCTTTGAAAGATCCGGAAAATAACAATGATCCTATTTTGTTATTGATACGTTGAATAGTTTT
>JAVVFR010000448.1:0-1547 GCA_032250595.1 Bacteroidales bacterium
GACACGCCGGCCGTCCTTGTAAGCGGTTCCGATCGCTTGGGCGGCATCCTCAATCACTTTCAAACCATATCGTTGGGCTATATCGTTGATAGGATCCATATCGACTGATTGACCATAAAGATGGACAGGCATGATGGCCTTGGTTCGTCCGGTAATAGCAGCCTCTATCAGAGCGGGATTGATGTTGTAAATATTCTCATCAGGTTCAACCGGTACCGGTGTGGCCCCCGAATAGGTGACTGCAAGCCAAGTCGCAATATAAGCATTAGACGGAACGATGACCTCGTCACCAGAACCAATATTCATGGCTCGCAGAATCAGATGCAATGCATCCAAGCCATTACCAACCCCAACGCAATGTTTGGCCTCACAGTAGGATGCGAACTCTTCTTCAAAGGCATCGACTTCCTGACCAAGGACATACCAACCCGATTCCATCACTCTGTAGTAGGCAGCATCAAGTTCTTCTTTAAGCTCTAGATAGGGTCCCTTGAGATCGAGAAAAGGAATCTTCATTTCAATTTCTTCAAAGCGGTGAGGTATTCATTGTAATCACGATAATAGTCTGATTCATCGTAAAGATTAGATGCCAGTACCATGCATACGGATCCGGACGAAAAGTTATCAAGCTCACGCCAGATCATCGGGCAAACATACAGTCCATTATAAGAACGGTTTAAGTGGTAGCGTTTTTTTTCATTACCGTCATCTATAACCACATCAAAACTACCAGACATGGCAATGATTAACTGACTCAGGCCTTTGTGTGCATGCCCTCCCCGTTCTGAACCACCGGGTACATCATAGAGGTAGTAAACTCTGCTGATATCAAAAGGGATATGATTGCCCTGCTCAACAAAAGTGAGATTCCCTCGGGGGTCTGAAATCTTTGGCAGGTCAATAATTTTACAATCTTTTAAAGGCATGTACTCTGTCCTATTTCAAAAACCGGCCGTATCGTGTCTGATACTTTCATAGTCTGACTTACTATAGTTAAAGAATTAGTTCAGATTATCTACTGATGATATTCTCGACCCTAACCACTCATGGATAGCAATAATTTTTGAGTTTTCTTCCTTTACATCAAATTGACAATTGTTGAACTTCAGAGGATAGAAAGTAAATTCATACACCAAGAGAGCAGACTCAACTGTCATATAGCTTGGCCTATCATCTATCAATATCTAACTGCCCCAACAAAATGAATCTTTAATGAAATCATACAAACTTAGGCTCCCAAAGGGAGACCCAATCTTGTCTTCAATTATGAGATAATACTCTTCGTTATCATTTTCTCTTTTTTTATAATCCTTCAGCCATTCTGTTTGTTTACCTAAATCATTTGCTATTTGAGATAGAAGACGATTCTTTCTGGGTCAAGCCTCAGCATCAGTAAGAATGTTGCATCTTCAAGACTAATAAGCCTTAGATTTGTTCTTTTCCCTTCAACGAGCATGTTTCCACCACACCCTTGGAAAATTACTTATGAATAATTTGCCATCCATTCTTTAACAATATTTTCTGGATACCCTCTATGAAAATGTCTG
>JAVVFR010000449.1:0-1544 GCA_032250595.1 Bacteroidales bacterium
ATATTCATTCCCGGTTGGTGTGCTTATTTTTTATTCGCTCATGGATATTTCATAAGTAAAAAGTTTCTTGTAATACGAAAATATTTAATATGCTTCAAATATAAACAAAAACAGAACTATATTATATAATAATTGACAAAAAAGTAAAGGCAAGGTTTAATCCTGTTATAATAAATAAGGTATAAATAATGTGAATTTCTTTAATTCAAATTAGGTAAACCGTAGCGTGTTTTTGTTATTTTTGCCACAAAGGATATAAGGCAATGCAATTTTTACAAGGTTTTGTATTATATGGGTTGATTGCACTGGCAATACCGGTGATTATTCATCTCTTTAACTTTCGCAGGGCGCGGCGGGTATGGTTCACCAATGTCAGGTTTTTAAAAGTACTAAAACTGGAAAGTAAAAAGCACTCCAGATTAAAGCAAAGGCTGATACTATTGTCACGTCTGTTGGCTTTTGCCGCTCTGATTTTTGCATTCGCCAGACCTATCATACCGGCAAAAAATGATTATGCTGTTAAAAAGCGCAAAACACTGGCAGTTGTTTGGATTGACAACTCTTATAGTATGCAGACAGAGGGTAGTGATGGAGTATTAATCGATATGGCAGTAAAAAAGGCTTCAGAAATTGCTATGGTGTATGCACCTGCTGATGAGTTTTTCTTGCTGACCAACGATTTTAAAAGTACTTATCAACGTATTGTCAACCGTTCCGACTTTTTGGAGATGGTAACCACTGTAGAGGTCTCTCCGGCAGTGCGAAATGTTAAAGAGATTAATGCACGTATCGAAGATATGGCACGCAACAATCCAAATATGCAGATAGAACGTTACTATATCTCAGACTTCCAGCGATCTACTGTGAAAATTCCTGATTATGTTGATGACACTACCGGGTATAGCTGGTTTTTACCTCTCTCACCAAAGCGTACCCATAACATCTTTATCGACTCATGTTTTATCGCTTCACCTGTTATTCGTCCCGGACAATTGGTCACTTTTATTACCCGCATCCACCACAGTGGAACAGAACCGGTGGAAGATTTTCCGGTTTCACTTGAGATGAATGGCAAACAAGCGGCGATAGCATCAATAAACCTCCCTGCCAATGGCAATGCCGAGGCACATCTTACCTTCCGGATTGAAAAAGAGGGGCTTCATTTTGGAATAATCTCTTTTGCCGATGATCCTGTTATATTTGATGATCGTTTTCATATCGCTTTTGATGTGCAAAAAACCAAACGTGTCGAGGTGTTTAATCAATCTGTTAATAATCGTTTTATAACAACCTTATTTCAGGTAGATACTGCTTTTGAATTTCTCAATACCGCCGTTCAACGGATAGACTATGCAGGTATTAGCCGTAACGATTTTCTTGTATGCAATGAACTTACCGATATATCTTCTGCTTTAAAAGAGGCTTTGACAGACTTTGTCGGGAATGGCGGCTCCCTGTTGTTGCTTCCGCCTGCTGATGGTGATGTTGCTGGTTGTAATGATCTCTTGAAGGGATATGGAGCAGGTACTTTTTCCACCATCGAT
>JAVVFR010000046.1:0-8652 GCA_032250595.1 Bacteroidales bacterium
GTGATTGAGAGAGGAGGAACAGTTGTCCTCGATGCTATCGAAACTCCTGAAAAAGAATGGAACAACCCTTTACATGTCTTTGAAGAAACATTGAAACACGAACAGTTGGTAACGTCACTGATCAATAATCTTGTTGACCTGGCGAAAGAAGAGCGTGACCATGCTACTGAAAGTATGTTGCGGTGGTTTGTCGATGAACAGGTTGAAGAAGAAGCCAACGCTGATGCTATCGTTAATCAACTGAAGCTTATCGGCGACAAAGGACATGGTATCTTTATGATTGATCGGGAAATGAAATCCCGGATATTTGTTGATGAAACTCAGGAAGAGTAATTTTTCAGGAGCTAAATAATGGGCCGTGCTAACAATTGACACGGTCTTTTTTTTGATGGCGCAAATGGTTGAGCTTTTTCAGAAAAAATACTGACTCAAATGATTGATATTGAGGATGCAAAGGAGATATAGGAATAAGAGCAAGAAGTAAAAAAGCTGGAACAAAAGGAAAAGAAATGATGAATTTTTTTTAGTGACGATTATTTTGTAATATATTTCGACCAAAAAGATGCGATAGAAATTATAGTTTGTTTTTTATGATAAGGAAGAAAAATATATGATTGAATCATTACTTAAATTATTATATTGTAATAATCTGTTTATCAATAAAAATATAATTTATTTTATTTTTATTGGAATAAAAATGGGAATTATTCAGCTGTTTATTTTTCAATAAAGCCCCGGATATAATGAATAGTAAGGTGTAAATAAAAATTCTATAGACGTTCTTTGGCTTGTTATTAGCAGACGATTTCTCAATATTATAAAATATAAAGGCTGATACGAAATATTTTCTGTAAAGATTACTATATTTACACCTTCAATTTTTAAAAAAAGAGGAAAGTGAACGAGACGAAGACAATTGAGGCGATAAAAAAAGGCAATCTGCGTGCTGAAGAGGAATTATTGAACTTTTTTGATGATCGGATCAGGTTCATCGTATTAAGTAGATTATCTAACCATCTTGAAGAAATTGATGATGTTGTTCAGGATATTAAAATGGCCGTTGTTATAAGTCTTCGGAAAGGGAATTTCTCTAATAAAAAGGATGGTGTGACACTGGGTGGTTATGTGTATGGCATCACCATGAATAAGATCAGTGACTATTTGAAAAAATTATATAGAGATTCGAAGATAAAGGCTGATTATGCTGAGGATGAGGTTCAGCCACTTGCCGACACTGAATTCATCGAAAAAGATGAAATAAAAGAACACCTGAAAAAAGCAATTGCCAATCTTAAACATAAATACAAGGAAATTATTTATTTAAGATATTATGAGGAATTATCTGTTCAGGAGATTAGTAATCAGCTTAATCTTCCTGCACGACGAGTGAGTGAAAGAATTAACTATGCCATTAAACTTCTGAAGAAGGAGGTAGATAATTCTGCTTTCAAAATGCTAATGCAGCTATTTATTTAAAAACCGTTTGTGTGCTTATGTTTTATGAACCAATTGACATCTCATCACCTTACTATAAGCGTGATTTTCTTTTTTTTGCTATCCTGGCAGAAGTTGTAAAGGAGCATGGCAAGGAGTTGTTTGAAGAGTACCTCTCCGGCAAAGCAAATAATCGTACTGAAGAAGCGGATCGTCCGGATAATGGACATTAAGCCAGGGAACCCTTTTGCTTCCATCTGTTCAAAGCACAGCCCGGTCAATCAGTACAACCGTTCATCTTTTTCTCAAACAGTTCACAAGGATTCTAAAATCACACGGTAAAGCTATTTATGCTATTTTTGTAATTATTAGTCATTAATTCCATTATCATAATTTTTAAAGAGATCATATTATGAAACGGCTTATCAAAATATTATTATTACTTGTGTTTTTCTCAGGATTTTCGCTGAACACTTTACAATCGCAAACGATCACCGATTTTACCCTTACCGACACGAAAGGAGATACGCACCATCTCTTCGACTATCTTCAACGCAAACAGGCGGTGATTATCTATTTCTGGCTTACCACCTGTGGAAATTGTGCCTTATCAGTACCATATTATCAACAGCTTTATGAAGATTACGGAGAGAATACCAAATGGGTGAAAGTGTTGAGTATGGAGTGTGATACTGCTGATAATAGTGCTATTGATGCCTGGCTGACTCAGAACGGTGGCGCATACCCTTGCATAGGCGGTGCGGGTGTCCGAACATACTGGTACGACAATTTCTTTCCGCTGCTGGGTGGATATTTTGGTCAGATAGTGGGGATCTTCCCTACATCATATACCAACCCGCAAAACAGTATTATGGACTATACTAATATCGGACAATTCGATAGCCCTAATCTTGACGATCTGGTTTTTATGCTTGATTATTATAATTTCTATGCTTCAGTAAACCAACACAATGCTGTTTCTAATGATACTATTGCATGCCGGCCTAACCCTTTGGATGATCAACTGTTTGTAGATGCATCACTTGCCAAAGCAGGTGATGTTACGATTACCCTTGTATCCCTCTCCGGGAAAACAGTGATCAACAAACACTTTGCTCAACAATCGGCAGGCAGTCATACCTACGATATTAATATACAACACATCACCCAGGGATACTATTTTGTTAATGTTACCCATGTCAATGGTGTGATGCAGAAAAAAGTCGTTGTGATACGTTAATAAAGCATTATATCAATCCCCTGGCTTTCAGCTCAAGATATTTATTAATGCTCCGGATGGTCAACTCTTCTGGTTTGGTAAGGATTACCTGGATGCCAAACTGTCGCCACATCTTCACTATCTGTTGTTTTTCAGTGACAAACCGTTTGGCCACAGTGGTCAGATAAATATCTTCCAGCCGTTCTGCATCTGAAGTACCGAAATCATTGATCTCTGTATTAACAAAGAACACCAGTACCAGTAAGTGTTTAATATTTATCTTCCTGAGAATTGGCAATACACGTTCGGCACTGAAGAGGCTTTCGAAGTTGGTATAAAGAAAGATCAGGCTGCGGCTTTTTACCATTTTATTGATAGCCTGATAGAGTAACTCATAGTTGGCTTCAGTTCCTATTGCACGCTCTTTATAGAGGGTGTCCAGGATATATTTCAGTTGAAACTTACCATCTTCTGCTTTGATCATTGACCCTATCTTATCTGAGAAGGTAATGAGCCCTGTTTTATCATGTTTATGCAAAGCTGTATTTGTAATGACAAGGCCGGTGTTTATGGCATAATCCATCAGGGATAGGTTATTGAAAGGGAGCATCATAGCCCTCGATTTGTCGATCACGGTATAAACATTCTGTGCTTTTTCATCTTCAAATACATTCACCATTAAATTGTTATGTCTTCCTGTAGCTTTCCAGTTGATGGCTCTGTAGTCATCTCCTCTTACATATCCTTTGATGGTTTCAAATTCATAGGAGTGTCCGATTTTACGTAATTTCTTAAGACCGTAGAACTTGGATATCTTTTCCATGGCACGCAGCTCATATTGTTTCATCTGCAGTATCGATGGAAAAACTTTAACCATTCTTTTATTATCACCTTTCTGCCTGCATTCCGTCATACCGATGATGGTATTGAACCACACCACAGTATCACCAAAAAAGTACTCCCCACGTTCTATCGGACGAATAGTATAAGCAAGATGTTTTTCTTGCCCCCCTTTAATATTCAAACGGATACAGAAGTCTCTTTTCTGCAGTTGCACTGGGAGTTCATCATATACTTTCAGGTAAAAAGGGAGTATCGTCTTGTTTTTAATATATATATTTATAATGTTATCATCGGAGAGGGATAACATTTCCTCTGTCTCTCTTCTGATCAGGAATGGATTATTGACTATGGATATCACCACCAGATCGGTTATAGTAAGGGCAACAATAATCATCACAGCAATCAGTGCAACAAAAAAGAGTGCACTAACAACAAAGCTGCTCGCAAAGAGAATAACGCCTATACCCAGCAAAAAGAAGAAGCGGTTCGAGAAAGTGATATGTTTAAGGAGATGTATCATCTGGGTACTTCAATATTTTTTAAGATATCATCAATAACATCTTCGGTAAAAGCGCCTTCCAACTCTTTTTCCGGGGCAAGTATCAGGCGGTGGTTCAGTACCGGCCCGGCTACATACCGGATGTCGTCGGGTGTAACAAAACTCCTTCCATTTATGGCAGCGATAGCTTTCGATGCTTTCATTATCGCCAGTGAAGCCCTCGGGGAAGCTCCCAGGTAAAGGTCGGCGTTGTTTCGAGTAGCATCGATAATGTTGGCAATATAATGAATTAGCGGATCATTGATAATTATCTGTTCCGTTATAGCACGGCAATGCCTGATAGTTTGATCATCCAGCACTTTATTTACTGAAAACTCGGTTATATTTTCAAAATCATTCTTGAAACGGTTCAGTATCTCTACTTCCTCTTCCATCGATGGATATTTCAGGTTCACTTTAAAGAGGAAACGGTCGAGTTGTGCTTCAGGCAGTTTGTATGTACCTTCTTGTTCAATAGGGTTTTGGGTAGCAACAACCATAAAAGGAAACTCCATGTCATAGGTTGTCCCGTCAACACTGATCTGTTTCTCTTCCATCACTTCGAAGAGAGCGGCTTGTGTCTTTGCCGGTGATCTGTTGATTTCATCGATAAGGATAAGGTTTGAAAATACCGGCCCTTTGTTAAAGGTAAATTCTGATGTTTTCATATTAAATACAGTAGTGCCGATAATATCGGCGGGCATCAGATCGGGGGTAAACTGTATCCTGGTGAAGCCTATCGACAGGGTCTTCGACAGCAGCCGTGCTGTAAGGGTTTTGGCGATGCCGGGCACTCCTTCAAGCAACACATGACCCCCTGAAAAAAGAGCTGCTAACAACAGGTCTACCATCTCATACTGCCCGATAAGTACTTTGGATATCTCCGCTCTGATATCATTTACCGCTTTGCTTATCCTGGTTAACTCTTCCTGCATGCCGTCGTCCGGCATATTAGTGAAATTTTCCATAGTCTCTATTTACATTGTGAATAAAAATGATGTAATGCCTTGTAAAACATCTCCAGTTCGGAGGATGCTATATTCTTTTGTTGTTCTATATAATTTGTCCAGTAAAATATTTTGTCTATATCCTCTTCAGGTACATGCGAGCGTTCAGAAATCTGTTGTATCAATGACTTATCTATTGTCTTCATCGAAAGATGATAGTTTTGCCAAACATAAAAATAGAATAGTTGACGCATTAATACTGCCAGTTTCCGGTGATCTTTCTGTTTATAATAGATACGTCCTACTGTTTTGATGTATTCGAGAGAAGTATTTGTATTGGGTGGTATTACAGGGATTTTACATTGCCGCCGTTTAGAACGAAATAGTATAAAAAGAACGGCTGTTATCAAAAGCAGTAGTGTCGCATACTTTAAAGCGTCATGTTCCATAAGGAAGTTAACAATTGGAGATCCTTCTCCCATATAATAGTCTTTATGCGGAATCATAGAAAATCCATCAAAATAGATCTCTCCGTTGCTTAAACAAGAAAAAACATTATCGGCATAAGAGAACCCCTTATCGGTTATGATATATCTGTTGGTAAAAACAATAGGATTGCTGTGTAGATAGACTTTGCCGTTGCCGTATGGTATTTCAATAAAATCAGGATACTGAAATATCGACCCCAGGGCAGTATAGCTGTTGATGCTATTGCAGAATGATGTATCGAAATAATGCCATCTCCGCATCATGGGCGTGTCGATATATTGATAGTCAAAGGTTGTTCTCATCGCTGGCTGGTGAAGATACATAGAGACTTCCTTTTCAATGGTATCAAGTAATAACCGGTTGAAATTAAAAAGTGAGTCTGACAGTTTTATGATTAAAGGTTCCGGAAATCTTTCTGCAGCAATAAAAGCAGTATTTCCTTTATTGACAAAATGTAGCAGGGTGTCAGTGTCTTCATGGCTTAAATACAGGGAAGCCCCGATAAAAAGATAATTCCCTTGTGTTGTTTTACCCAGCTCCTTTTTAACGGCCTGTTCAACTATCTTTAACGTACCGGAATCTTCCCGGTGTTTCAATGATTCCACTATGTAATACAATCCGTATGGTTCTTTATGATAGGGGCTGGTGACATAATACTCGGCAATCCACTTATACTTAGACCCTTTGCTACGCATACTTCCAATATAGTAGATCAAAAATAGTGTGACTGCCACTGTTGCAAAAGCAATTAACACAATAACTATTTTAGTTCCTCTATACATTATTTGTTGTTTAATGTTGTAATAAAATCATCAAATTTCTTTTGAATATTGTCAAAATACGTTTTTGTAACCGGGATAGCTCCATATATTACTTTTTCAAATACTTGTGTTAATTCAGAAAATGTATAATAAAAGTGTGGCTTATTACGCATCTCTCGTAAATAGTCGTTGTTGGTTTTATCTTTTTTCCGGATAATCCATTTTTTGTTGACCAATCGGATGATAAGCAATAGATAATAGTAACGGACAGCCCCTGCATAATCTGCATTATGTATAGCTTCAAGCAATTTTTCTTGCAGAAATTCCGGTTTTTGTTCCTCCTCTTTTACCTCTTCTATCAATAAATCATCTCTTTTTAATTTGCGGTTAATGCTATGACGTTGTATAAAAAGACGCACCATTAAAAAAACCAGTAATCCGATGACGGCTATTATTGTTCCATACTGAAGAACTGTTGGCCATACT
The DNA here is from genome assembly GCA_032250595.1 of Bacteroidales bacterium. Classification (GTDB taxonomy): domain Bacteria; phylum Bacteroidota; class Bacteroidia; order Bacteroidales; family SKPS01; genus SKPS01. The sequence continues at coordinate 6,718 of JAVVFR010000046.1, forward strand.
GAAGGCTTCGACCAGTTTAAAGAGGTATTATTTATCTGTTTTGCTGCCTTCTCTTTGTCTGTCTTATCAGTATAGTCGACATGTTCTGTCAGCTGTTTCCATTTTTTTTTGTTGAATGTTTTACCGGTTTCTTCTGAAGTACTGTTTTGTGCGCACACCATGACAGCCATTATCAGAAAAGCAATTAACATACTAATCCTCCCTGGTAAGCCCATAAGCCCTTCTCTGTTTTCCAATATGATTAATACGTTGTTTTAGCATTTCGGCAGTGCTGTACTCACGGGCAGATAGTGTTTTCAATAACGCGCCCATCACGTAGAAAGGGAATAGAAGAAACATCCCAAAACTTCCGTTGAGTAGCATATAAATCATGTAAGTATCATAAAATGTAGTAGTTGAATCAACAAGAAAATTTGTCACAATAGAGACATAGATGTAGGTAAAAGGCGTCGCGAAAACAAACATCATTACAACTGCAATGAGCATACATACAAATGCTGTGAACAACAACCTGAAATAGTTCCCTTTCAGGTAGGTTTTAAAAGCATCTGTCACTTCATGCATCACCCCTTTATACATGTAAAGTGATGAGAGATATAAGAACAATAAAGGTGCGATAATAATAGAGAGCATTATACTTAGCAAAGGAGGAAGCAGAAATGGCAGGTGCGCTATAAAAGTGATGATTACTGCTTGGATAAAATTATAAAAAGGCTGACGTACCTTTTGATTGTGGAGCTTCGACACAAAAAATTTGAGTGAAAGGTGAATAATCATTGAGAATCCAACAGTATTAATGATAAGCAAAAAGGGAGTTTCCCGGTATTCAATAATTTGATAGAGATCAGTAATATATACAAAAGGCATAAAAAACACCAATTCAAAGCTTGGAACCATATTAGTGTAGAAAACATCCTTATTGAAGAAGTAATAGTATCCGGTAAGGATAATAGCAAAAACCAAAGCTATTTTAAAGAAGGCCTGTATATGTTCTTTTAGAAAGCTGAATGATTTTTTCACCAATACAGCATTGCCTATGATGCCATAGTACAAAGTAAAAGGTTTTGACGGGGGCACTTCATCATCGTTATACGATTGTTGATGTCCTTTTCTATGTTTATGCCAGGGGAGCCATATATAGAAGAAAAGGATAAAACAAAGCGAGACCAGAATCACCGAAAGGCGCAGTAGAAGAGGAGCATCGGTAATGCGTGTTATAAAACCTTCAATAAATCCTGCTATGATGAACAAGGGCAAGGTAGATAAAAATATCTTCACTGCGCGCATCCCGGCAATTTGAAAGGATTGTATCCTGCTATATGTCCCGGGATAGAGCAACCCCCTCCCCAGAGTGATACCCGCAGCACCGGCAATGATTATTGAAGATATCTCTATCGTGCCATGTTGCCATATAGTAACAAAAGAATCAAAAAAATATCCCTTCTCATAAAAAAAATATTGAAAAACACCCAGCATTACACCATTGCCAATTAATATGGCATAAGTCCCAAGACCTAAGAAAACCCCAAAAATAAAAGTAAAAAAAGCAACACGTATATTATTCCATGTAATAGCCAAAAACATCTCGGTCCTTTTATGCCCTTTATATACAGCCATTGGATCGCCTTCTTCGATGTTTGCAATTGTCATCTCAATATATCGGTCACCCAAAATATTTCGCGCAAACGACGGGTCGGTTCTGCTACCCATAATACCAATAAGCATAGAAAACGCAAAAAACAGAAACGATATGAGTAGGGCTCTGCGTGAATTATAAAGAATATGGGGTAGCTCATCAGACCAAAAAAGCCAGAACTTGTTTTTTCTTTGCGCCCGCATACGATAAAGATTTACAAATACTTGTTGTGCCAGTTTATTCAGATATACTCTCACCGAACGATTGGGGTAAAATGTACGGGCATACGACAAGTCTTC
>JAVVFR010000450.1:0-1515 GCA_032250595.1 Bacteroidales bacterium
TGGCCTAAAAGGAGTTGTTTTGCATTGGCTTTAGTTGCTATATTGGCTGCATCAAGTGTAGTAGAATGATACTTTTTCTGTGCATCTGATGCTTTATCGTGCATAAAAGTTGATTCATGATACAGTAATGAGACATCACGGATATAGGGTAGAATATCTTCTGTATACCTTGTATCAGAGATATATGCATAGGATCTGGGAAAAGGAGGGTTACGTGTTATTTCACTATTACGAAACAACTTACCTTTCGCACTGATATAGTCTTTCCCTTTTTTAATTCCGGGGATCTGATTAAATGGGATCTGTTCCTGCAAAAGGAATGATTTTTTGATTTTCCTGTCTTTTTGTTTCTCTCTAAAAACAAATCCGCATGTAGGCACTCTGTGATCCAGGGGGACAGAGTATACCATAAAAGCACTGTTTTCAACAATTCTTTCAGGCTTATCAAACCGCAATGGATGAAAATGAATAGGGTATAACAGATCTGATCCGGAGAGCTCAAGTTGTATTCGAATAATTTTTTCAAGATCAGACTGGGCATAAATATGCAACTCTTTCCGTCTACCAATAAGATGCAGTGTAGAGAGCAGTCCTACCAAACCAAAATAATGATCCCCATGCAAATGACTGATAAAAACATGGTTTATTCGTTGAAAATTCACTTTATACTTTCTAAGTTGCACTTGTGTGCCTTCACCACAGTCAACAAGCATAATTTGCTCCCGGATATTAACTACTTGTGCTGTAGGATGCCTGGTAAGTGTAGGTTTTGCCGATGAACTCCCCAGAATTAAAACAGAGAAAGTCATGATGAAATAATAAACTTTCGGCTTATTACCCCTTTGGCCGTATTGGCTTTTACTAAATATACGCCCGGTCGTAAATGATTGGTAATTAACAATATTTTGTTTTCTGAAAGAATAACTGCTTCAGCATAAATACTACTTCCGGTAATATCAAAGACCTCATAACCAATAATCGATGCAGATGAATTTATTATGACTTCTGATTGTGCAGGGTTTGGAGTAATGGTAAATCGATCATCCTCCGAATTGATCGTTGTCAATCCAACATGCCCGTCATCTTTTATTTCAAAAGTCCAGTAATTAAACATAGTATCTTTATAGACATAGCTTGAAATTACAGCTTCAAATACAATATCAATTGAATAAATTCCAATATCAGCCATCACAGGTACCCCCTGAATACGCATACATCCTGCAGTATTCCCTGCCCAATACCCCGATGCCGTATTGTATTCCCAGAAGAATGAAGCAGGAAAACCAATGAATGTTTTAATAGTAGCAGAATCTATGGGAACAGCCGGAAGCGGAGGAATAACGGTATCCTGAGGAACAATAACGGTGACATTCAAACTCCAATAATCTGTTGCTGCTGCAGGATTTAAAACAAATCCCTCTTCAGGAAAAATACCATCACTGCTGTGCGGTACAGGAGTGCACTGGGCAGATAAACGAACTGTAATACATGATAAAATTATTATTCCTGCCTGGG
>JAVVFR010000451.1:0-1511 GCA_032250595.1 Bacteroidales bacterium
CTGAATTTGCCGGAGGATAGAAAAAAACTGCTATTAGAGATATAACGTATTGTTCGAGAAGGGTCTAATGATAGAGTTAATGTTGAATACACGTTTTATTTATCCCCATGACATAGTTTTTAATGACGTCAATATCGGTTGCAGTTTCTGCGCCATCAAATCCGTTGATATCATCGTGGGTGATCTGTTTTTGATACTGTGTTGTCAGCAGTCCGGCAATGGGGATATACGACCAGTGCCATTGTTCTTCTTCGTATCCCGTTGGCCTCAGTGAATCTTTTGGTGTGTAGGTCTGGCAAAAACCAAAATCAGGAGCATGTGCTACCAGCCATGTATAGGTTTTCTTACCCTGCTCTGACTCGAAATATGCTGGTGATACCGAGTTGATGTCGATATCTGTACCCCAGTGATGGCGCGAAGTGCCAGGCATTGAACTGTATCTCAAAATCATACGGGCGCGCTCCACAGGGTCTTGTATCGTTGTCAGGTCATAAACTTCTACTTTGCGTTGACCATTCCACTTTGCTTCCCATATCGATTTCTGGCTGTCAAAATTTCGTGTGCCAGAGACTATTGTCAGGGAGATATTCTCTTTTTTTGCGCTATTTTTCATCCTGACAAATGCTTCATAAGCCTCTTTTCTTAAATAAATATTTTGTTTGGTCGTATGGCTGGGGTCGATTTTTATAAAACCGGGGTGTTGCTCAGGAGAAAACTTCCCCAAAAGATAGTTTTTGTCAATCACAGTGTCATTTTTGATGCCTGTTGTATTATCATAATCCGAAGAATAATGGTTTGTGTATTCACCAGGGTTATTAATATTTCCGCAACAAAATACCAGCAAAGCGAAAAGTGACAGCAGGGAAAAAAGGTGTATGTTTTTCATATCAAATGTGGTATAAATTTTTTTTCACCCGGTTGATAATCGCTCGTGTGTTCATATTGAACACTTCGAAAAGCTCAATAGGATCTCCTGACTCTCCAAATACATCTCTCATGCCGATCCTGTCAACAAAAACCGGGGCGTACGCTGCGGTTGTTTCTGCAACAGCGCTGCCGAGTCCGCCAATTATCTGGTGCTCTTCAACAGTGATGATAAAGGGGAATTTTTTGGCACAATCGATGATATTGTCTTTATCGATGGGTTTTATAGTGCTCATATTCACCACCCTGCAGGTGATGCCGGAGTGTTCGAGGGAGTAGGCAGCCTGAAGTGCTTCCCATACCATATGTCCGGTAGCGATAATACAAGCATCGTTGCCTTCATGCATAATTTGGGCTTTCCCGATAACAAAAGGGTTGTCGGGCAGGGTAAAGTTGGGCACTTTAGCCCTGCCAAAGCGTATATATACTGGTGATGACAGTTGACTGATAGCCGCTATGGCAGCCCAGTATGTTTGGTTGGCATCGCAGGGGGAGAGAATAGTGATATTGGGGAAAGCCCTGAGTGCAGCAATGTCTTCAAGGGCCTGATGAGTAGCTCCGTCGGGCCCAACAGATACCCCGGCATG
>JAVVFR010000047.1:0-8424 GCA_032250595.1 Bacteroidales bacterium
GCATCAATCCATAAGCACCTGCCCATGATTTTGCCCCGGGATTAAACCTTGATTCTTCATAGATGAGGGAAGCAACAAGCCGCCAATCCCAACCAATATCTTTACTGTATTTCTTAATATAGTTATCATATCTTGATATCTTTCCGCCATGCGTTGAATGAAATTCACTCTCCTGCAAATGATAAGATTTATTACTTACAAAATATTTACGATAAATCCTTTTATAGGTGAGGGTTTTGGTAAAAGAAGTCAACCATGAATTAAGTACATTAAGCAGTGAATCGGAACCTTTACGGGTTGCCCATGCTACACTTTGAGAGAAACTGATAGGTGTATTATAATCAATATTGTCATAATAGGTAGCATTCGCCATGGCTACATGGTAGTCGGCAACGGTATAGTCGATAACGCCTTCTGCCACTTTGGCAATAAGGTCTTCCGTTTCATTGTCTATCTCCCGAATATTTATAGAGTCACCAATCTCTTCTGCTAAATTTGTTAAACGTATTTTATATGCGGTATTTTTTTGAATAAAGACTGTTTTTCCGCCCAAATCAATAACATTACGTATCAGCGTATCATCAAGTTCTTTCCGTTTCATTCTTTGCCATCCGATAGGTTTGCGCTGTATCAACACTTGTTTTGTTTCATTGATAGGCACTGTAAAACTAACTATGTTTTTTCGTGGACGGGTTATGGTAAGGTCGATGGCAATCAGATCAACCTCCCTGTTGTTTAAAAGGTCAAAACTCGTCTCTATATTGTTTTCAGTTTGTATTGACAATTCAACCCCCAGATAATCCGAAAAGTGCTGTAATAGCTCATATTGGTAACCCATCGGTTGTCCTTTATAGATAAAAAATGAAAAAGAAGTGTTATCTGTTAAAGCAATAAGCGTATCGCGTTCAAGTATCTTTTTAAGATCATGCTTATTTGCTTCTTCATCAATTACCTGATGAGGCTTTTGAAATAAGAATGCTAAAAAAAATAGGATAACCAAAACAGTAAAAAAAATAAATACTGCTATATCTTTAGGACGCCTGAAGAATTGTTTTGTCATTTGTCTTTTTCAGAATTCTCAACTAAATTAAATATTTTATTAAAACAAAACATGATATTTAAAAAATACATGCATCATATTGTTGCATTGTTGTATATTGAATGAATATCTTTACAGAAAAAACAACATGAAACCAACAACAATAAGAAAATCAGTTAATGGCATCTTCCTCTCCCTTGGAGTGATAATCATCTTTTTATTTTTAACAGCATGCACTCCCGGAAACGAGAAATTCACAGAGAATTCCCCTTCAGGATTCTTAATGGGTTTATGGCATGGCTTTATTGCCTTGTTCACTTTTATTATCAGCCTTTTTAATGATAATGTGACAATTTACGAAATTAGTAACACAGGAAAACTTTATAACCTGGGCTTCCTATTAGGCATTATTATTTTCTTTGGAGGAGGTTCAAAAACGACCTGTAAGAGTAAAGGTAAAAGGAGAGAAACAGCATAATCTACTGATGCGAGTGATTTTTTCAGGATGAAAAATATTGAAATTAAAAAGTTTACCACTAATCAATGTGCTTTGTTTGCTTTAGCAAATAAAATCAGGACTGCAGTATTTGTGCAGGAGCAAGGGGTACCAAAGGATCTAGAATATGACGAGCACGATCAAACAGCGCATCACTATTTACTTTATCTGAACAACAAACCAATAGCTACTGCACGGTGGAGGCAGACAGCTCACGGTATTAAGTTAGAGCGTTTTGCGATGCTGCCGGATTACAGGAATCAAGGCATAGGAACAGTTCTGCTCAGTGAGGTTATAAAAGACACTTCCAAACAAGGGGTTGTTGTATATTTACATGCACAGGCCGATGCTGTAAATTATTACAGCAGAGCCGGTTTTCGAATCACAGGAGCAGCATTTGAAGAAGCCGGTATAATGCATTATCCTATGTCGCTTGCTGAAGTTAAATAGATTGCATAGAAAATCCATTTCCGTCATAACCAATAAGACTTCGTACACCGATATCTTTTATCATCAGTATAGTCTCTGAAAAGCCCATGTTTAATTCGTCTGGTTGATGTGCATCAGCATTCAGCATCAAAGGAATACCTGATTTCTGACAGGTATGTATAATCTCCGGCGAAGGAAAAGTCTCCTTGTATCTTTTTTTATAAATGCCCCTGGTATTTATTTCAACGATAAGTCCATTTTTCTTTATTGCTTCCAAAGTTAACCTTATTTCACGCCTATACCACGGCTCTTTGGTTGAAAAGAAGCGGTCGTTATTGTTCATTTTAATTTTATCGAAATGACCTAAGATAGTAACCTGTTCATATTGCAGCATCCTCCTTATTTGCCGATAATAAGTGATAACTGCTTGTTGAATATTGCCGTTAAACAGATTTAACAATCCATAGTGAAAGCCATCACCACTTCCATCAATAAACCATAACCTTTTGTTATCAGGGGCCACAACGAAATGCACGGCACCAATGGTATAATCCAAACCCAACCTTTTCTGTTTTGCAAAAAAATGCTCGCTGACACCGGGAATATAATCTATCTCCAGGCCACAAAGCAGGTTGATTTGTTCAGCATATTGATGTTTAAGTGCTATTATCTCCCTCAGATAATTTTGTTCTTTCTTTTTTGGCATACTCCACTCCACAAAAAACGGAAGGGAAGCATGATCTGTAAATCCAAGGGCTGAGCAACCAAGACTTACAGCCTTTTTCACGTAACTAACCGGATATGCAGTTCCATCGCTATACAACGTATGAGTATGATAATTATCATAAATCATGTTACAAATATATAACAGTTGATGGTAATTGGCAATACACAAAATTGCACATCATCTAATACTTTAAATAAAAGCCGAAACACATTGGAGATCAATTTTGTTTCATATTATTGACAATTGTAATTTTATATTTTTTCATTTTAAAATATTCTCTAAATGAACAAAGCTTAGGGGTTATCTAATTATATTCTATTTATGTATAGTATTGACAAACAGGAAAAAATATCTTATATTTGGCAGACTAATTTTAACAAATTAAAATCTTTTTGCCTATGATTAGAATTTTACGCCAGAATTTACATTGGATATTGTATGTAGCAGTTATATCAGGGGCATTATTACTTTATGTATATTTGAAATAACTACCCATACATACAATTTAATCCTTTAGCACTGAAGAAATTCAGTTGTGTTAGATTTTTTTAGCCGGAAGAGATTCCGGCTTTTTTTATTGTTACTGCCGATCCCACAGCTTTTTCAGTTTCCTCTATATACATTAATCATCTTATACGTTTAAATCAACTCTTATTTCTCCCGTTTTCTGAATTACATCATATATAATCATATAAATTAAAGGGAGTGCATGTGATGAAAAGCAAAATTTTTTTGTTATTAATATTTGTGCATACTATATCGGGCATTGCTATACTATATGCGCAACCACAGATAATTATTAGAGAACATTTCGATTCTGCCTGGTTTTCAGGATATACTATTATAGCAAATGGTACAGACAGTGATACTACATCGCTCACATCAAGATCAGGAAATTGGGCAGTTGTATTGGCAGGGAGTAACGGGATGGATGCAGATCCGTATATTCTCTTTGATAATATCGATGTTTCAGGTTATGATTCTTTGAGTATTGAGATTGCTTTTGCTGCGATGGGACCTGACAGTGACGACGATTTATGGTTGGAGTTGTCGTACGATAATGGTGTTACCTGGAGTGCGCAAAACGCTGTAAAATTAATTGACGGTTATGGAAATGCTACTATCGATTGGGATTCTGTTTCAGTTTCCAATCCAACAACCGTACAACAAAATCCTTACACAATAACCTTATCCGGTCTTATTCTACAAGTTCAAATCCGTATCAGGTTTGATGAAAAATCTGGGAGTAATAACACGAATGATTTTTATTATATTGATGATATCAAGGTAAGCGGTGTGCCAAAAACAACCTATGACAAACTTATTCTCGAAGAGTCGTTTTGTGAAACCGCATTCCCTCCGCCCGACTGGGTTGGCAACGGTGTTAGTCGAAGCACGACAACTACCGCTTATTATTCACCTCCGGCTGCTGCTTCTTTTGGAGCAACAAATGGTTATCTTTTGTTGCCCTCACTATCTTTTGTAAACAAGGCAACTTTCAGGTTGGGGAGAACTACCAATACTTCACCAAAAACATTTCTAATAGAAGCCTCTGTTGATGGGCCTTCAGGGCCTTTTCAGGTTGTTGATTCTCTGAGCAATGATGATGTTCCGGCGGCATCCTATAATATGTATATCGTTGATCTATCAGCATTTTCCTGGTATCCCAATGTATGGATACGTTTTTCAAAAGTATCTTCTACCACTTCTGCATGGCGTCTTGATGATATCAATATATATCAAACAGTAGTGCTCCCTGTTATATGGAGCTATTATTACGGTATCAGAGAAGGAAGTGATGCACTACTTTATTGGGGAACAGCATCGGAGATAAACAACAGTCATTTTGTTATCATGAAATGGGATACACAAAGTGCTGATTTCTACACCACCGGAACGGTTTATGGAGCCGGCAATACAAATTGTACGTGGCATTATAACTATAGGGATGAATTCTCTTCTGAAGAGAAATCGTGGTATAGAATTGATCAGGTTGATATTGACGGAACACATACAACAGGACCTATTATCAACATTGATCATGTGCCAAAAATTAGCCCTGAAATCATTACTATTAATACATCATATAATAATACCATTAAAATAATTACAACAAACCTTTCAGAGGGATGGTATAATCTTACCATCCTCGACAGCAAAGGTGTAATTCACTATAATAATGCAGTAACAGGAAAAAATGAAATAGAAATAAAATTAAACAATAACCTTTCTGCCGGTATTTACGTATTAAGGTTGGGCAACGAAAACATAATAAAATCCCATAAGTTCCTTGTTTGTCCGAATTTCAAGTAAATAAGAGCGCTGCGAATGATATTGCAGCGCTTTTTCCCTTTCGCTGAATTATAACTACCAATCTCTTGATTTTTTAATCCAATACCTTTTTTGCTATAGGAATAATCTTTTTGGCACGGTATTTTTAATAAACAGATATAATAAATGTTTAACTAAAAAACATGGAGCTATGAATACTGCAGGATTAAAAATAAAAGAGAGTGTTCTTTGGTTATTTTACATATTGGTAATGGGGTTTGTTTTGGCAATGATGATGCTATAACACACAACAATACATATGCTAATAACCATTAGCATCACTTCTGAGGGGGACTATTTAAGAATCGCTGATCAAGAAATTTCTTTCCAGTTCCCATCATTTTTTATCAGGGCTATCAGTTTATCCACGGCATTTACCTCATCTACATTTTTCATCACTACTTTTTTTTCCTTATAGAGAACCACCTTTCCATTACCAGAACCAACATATCCATAATCTGCATCGGCCATTTCTCCGGGCCCATTGACAACACATCCCATAACAGCGATTTTTAGACCAACAAGGTTTTTAGTTTTGGCTTTGATTGATGCAACTACCTTCTCTATATCAAAACGTGTCCTTCCACATGATGGACAAGATATAATCTCTGTGGCAGTAATTCTGGAACCTGTTGCTTGCAATATCAGCCAGGGAAGGACAGAATTTTCATTTTCAACAAACAACCCGTTCAACAACCCATCAACAAAAAATGAGCCTGCAGTAATGGCACTATGGATTACTGCCTCCGCTCCATTTTCTGATTTTATATGCAGTAAAACAGGATTGAAAAGCTTATTCTCTTTTAATACAGCCATTATTTTTCTAATATCTCCGGGATGCGCTATATTAGGCGATATCAACATTATTATAATATCCGGCCTGTTTTTCAAAATATGTATCAGTGCATCTCTATCAACTTTATTGGAGGCAATATGAATTATTGAATTTAAAGGGGCATTTCTTGCCTCTTCAGGTAATGTTATTACATTCAATTTAGTATTATTAGTATTATTGGTGGTTAATAAGTTTATGATCGTATTTTCGGCATTCCTAACCACAAAAAGATCAGGAATCTGTTGTTTGTTTGACGGTTCAATACTTTCTGAAGCCACTGCAACAGGGTTGTTTCCTCCGATACCGGCAACGGCATTGGGTTTTCGTTTGATATAAGTAAAAGGGGAATATGGAACAGGCAGTTTCTCCTTATAGTTTTGCCTGGTTATTTTTCTCTCTGCAAATCGTTTAATAATTGTTTTAGCAACAGGCACTTCGTTTACCGGATTTTCAGTGAGAGACACTCTGATGGTATCTCCCAATCCATCTTCCAACAGTGTACCAATACCGACGGCTGATTTTATCCTTCCTTCGATACCACAACCTGCCTCTGTAACACCCAGATGCAGTGGATAGTGCATATCGTTCTCCATCATACGGTTTACCAGCAGCCTGTATGCATAGATCATAACTTTAACGTTACTTGATTTCATAGAGAGCACTACGTTGTGGAAGTTGTGCCGTTCAAAAATCTCCAGATACTCCATCACAGCTTCGGTCATGCCAAGGGGAGTATTTCCATATCTGTTGGTAATTCTCTCAGCTAACGAACCGTGATTAGAGCCCACTCTTACAGCAACACCCTCTTTTTTGCAGCGTTCAATCAAAGGGACCAGACGCTCTTCAATTCTTTCTAAATTAAGGCGCCACTCATTTTCAGTAATATCGTTATGGCTTTCTTGCCTTACCTCTGCAAAATTACCGGGGTTAATCCTGACTTTGGCAACCAGCGGAACTACCGCTTCAGCAACGGCAGGATTATAGTGAATATCCGCAATTATTGGCGTATTGATGTGAAGTATTTTGAGTTGTTTTTTTATTTGCCTGACATAATCAACATTTTTTATCGACGGAACGGTTATTCGCACATAATCACAGCCTGCCCTTTTCAATTCATCAATCTGTTTCACCGTCCCGGTCACATCAGCAGTTGGTTTGTTGGTCATCGACTGAATACGAATAGGATTAGCCCCTCCAAGAGGGATATGTCCTATCATCACTTCCCTTGTCAACAAACGATGATAGAGATAAGGATGGATACAATAACTATTTGTTGAGCTATTCATTAATTTTTCTCTTGTTATGACAAACCCTTAGTTTGAGTTAGTGCGGGCATTATCTCACCAGGCACCACAAAGGTACATAATTAGCTACTAATAATAACCAACTGCGGGAGTCCTTCACAGCATCACATTAATAGTGAATAGTGAAGTCATCCCAATCTTTCCCAACGGTAAACATCTCCCTGAATCGCTGCAACGGTGTGTAATGAAGAGTGATCGTATTTATTTCTTCTGTATTTGCAGCATGATAAAGAATATTTCCTTTTGGGCTGATTACCGATGAATCACCTACATAATCAACCCCTGTTCCATCGGTTCCGATACGGTTAACGCCTACTACATAGCATTGGTTTTCTATAGCCCTTGCTGAAAGAAGGGTATTCCACACATTACTACGGCTTGCCGGCCAGTTCGCTACATACAATAACAGATCGTATTCATAATTATCATTGGCAAATCTGTTTTTACTCCACACAGGAAATCTTAAGTCATAACAAATCAGAGGTTTTATTTTCCAACCTTTAAGGTCAACGCATACTGGTTTCTCTCCATGCCGGAAGTAACATTGTTCATCACCCAGCCTAAACAGATGCCGTTTATCGTAATAAACAATCTCCCTTTCAGGAGATACCCACACCAAACGATTAACACTCTTTTGTTCATCATTCACCATAAGGCTACCTACAATAGTACTCTTGGTTTTTTCTGCCATCTGTTTCAACCATTTTATTGTTGGGCCATTCATTTCTTCAGCGTAGTTTTCCGGTTGCAAGGTGAATCCGGTATTAAACATTTCAGCAAGAACAATTAAGTCCTGTTTAGCTGTAAGGTTTGCTAATATACCGGAAAGATATTCAAGGTTTTTCGTTTTGTTTTTCCAGAAAATAGCTGTTTGTACGGTAGTTATCTGAATATTTTGCATATAGTATCTATCAAATAGGGTGATATTTTGCACTTCGTTTCCATGCTAAATTAAAAATTTTATCAATAGGATTGAGAGATAAACTTGTTTCTGATATACGACTTTTATATATTTACTGCGATATTGAAACTTATAAAGCATTGTACAAAACAAAGCAATTATGGATATACCAACGATAGATAATGTAAACTTCAAGGGGTTAAAAGTGCTGATCAGGGTAGACTTTAACGTCCCTTTGAATCATAATCGACAGGTTACTGATATAACGCGTATACGCGAGTCAATTCCAACAATAAACAAGATTTTGGATGATGGGGCGGCAGTAATTTTGATAGCACATCTGGGACGGCCGAAGGGTGGTC
>JAVVFR010000452.1:0-1510 GCA_032250595.1 Bacteroidales bacterium
TTTTATAAGCGCCACCCTCTCTTCTTCAGTCCAGCAATATTTCTCGAACTTACCTTTACGGATGAGATAAAGCGGAGGGGTAGCGATATAAACGAATCCTTTTTCGATCAACACTTTCATAAACCTAAAGAAGAAAGTGAGGATCAGGGTAGCGATATGTGATCCATCCACATCGGCATCCGTCATAATAATAATTTTATGATATCGAAGGTTTTCGATATTGAGGGCTTTGCTGTCTTCTTCGGTACCGATAGAGATGCCCAGTGCTGTGAAGATACTTTTTATCTCTTCATTTTCATAAATTTTGTGTGGCATAGCTTTTTCCACGTTAAGGATTTTGCCACGCAGCGGCAGGATAGCCTGAAACACTCTGTCGCGGCCTTGTTTTGCTGTACCACCTGCGGAGTCACCTTCAACAAAATATATTTCACATTTAGCCGGGTCTTTTTCGGAGCAGTCGGCCAGTTTACCGGGAAGGCCAAGGCCGGACAAGCCATTTTTACGCTGTACCAGCTCACGTGCCTTACGTGCAGCATGTCTGGCCTGTGCTGCTAAAATTACTTTGTTGACTATAATCTTTGCCTCTTTTGGGTGTTCCTCCAGATAGTAGGAGAGGTGTTCACTGATAATGGTATCAACGATACCCATTACTTCGGAATTACCCAGTTTGGTTTTTGTCTGACCTTCAAATTGAGGCTCAGCAACTTTTGCGGAGATAATGGCTGTAAGTCCTTCACGGAAATCATCACCACTGATATCAAACTTAAGTTTTGCCAGCATACCTGATTTATCGGCATAACTCTTTAAAGTGCGTGTAAGTGCTCTGCGAAATCCGGAGAGATGTGTTCCTCCCTCAATAGTATTGATGTTGTTGACATACGAGTGTATGTTCTCAGAAAAAGAGGTGTTATAACGAAGTGCTACTTCAATAGGAACGTCATCTTTTTCACCTTCAATGGCAATGGTTTCGGGAATCAGTGCTTCACGAGAGGCATCGAGATAAGTAATGAAATCTGCAAGGCCATTTTTCGATATAAAGGTTTCATGTTTAACCTTGCCATTTTCATCTTTTTCACGCTCATCGGTAAGGGTAAGCGTAATACCTTTATTAAGGAATGATAACTCACGTAGCCGGTTTGATAATATATCGTAGCTGAATTCACTCACGATGAATATAGTATCGTCGGGTTTAAAAGTAATCAATGTCCCTCTTTTGTTGGTTTCGCCAACCTCTTTCACCGGAAATTTTGGTTTCCCGCGGCTATATTCCTGTGTATACTCTTTACCTTCGCGGTAAACAACAGCCTTAAGGTATGAAGATAGCGCATTGACACAGCTAACTCCCACACCATGGAGCCCGCCGGATACTTTATACGATCCCTTATCGAACTTCCCACCGGCATGTAAAACAGTCATAACCACCTCTAAGGCAGACCGTTGCTCTTTTTCGTGTATGTCCACCGGGATACCCCTGCCATTGTCGAAGACACTGATGGAGTTATCAGAATGG
>JAVVFR010000453.1:0-1509 GCA_032250595.1 Bacteroidales bacterium
GTATTAATGATTATTTCGATGAACAAGGCAATTCTCTTCGCAGGGAATTTCTAAAAGCCCCGTTACAGTTTCGGCGTATCAGTTCACACTTTTCGAACAATCGTTTTCATCCTATACTGCGTCGTTACCGGCCGCATCACGGTGTCGACTATGCGGCAGCCAGTGGCACCCCGGTTGTTTCAATTGGTGACGGTAAAGTGACCATTGCGGGAAGAAAAGGACGCGCCGGTAATATGGTGAAGATCCGGCATAATTCTGTTTACACTACCACATATATGCATCTCCGTTCTTATGGGGAAGGTATACGCCAAGGGGCTTCAGTGAAACAAGGACAAGTGATAGGATTTGTCGGTAGCACCGGCTTGTCAACCGGGCCACACCTCGATTTCAGGGTACAGAAAAACGGGCAATACATTAACCCGCTCACACTGGAATCACCCCCTGCTTTACCTATCCCTAAACATCAAAAAGAAGATTATTTGCGGACAATAGCACCCTGGCGCTCAGCACTAGATAATATTGGCAATATCACAAACAAAACCAAACAATATCTGACCACCAGGCTCCCTATTGCTTCTTTCTCTCAACAACATATTATTGCTCCGATATCCAACAACGGGCCATAATACAGTTCAACCACCGAAATATTTGACCCAACAACAAATGCTCTGATCTCCTCTCCCTGCGGATGCCATTGCAATGATCCGCAAATAAAAAGCCGTTCTGGTGTAATCCCGCAACACCCGGGGAAAAACCCGTGAGAAAACCCTGTTAAAACAATCGGCTTTGGATCAACAAACAGCACTTCCATACCGGTTGCCTTTAATGTTTGCTCTATATCTCTGTCGGAAGTTATCCATCGCTGCCCTAAAAGAGGCAAGAGATTACACCTTGTATATCCTTGCTTTACATCAATGGTTTTACATCCAATATCCAGGCATTCCAAAATACGAGGATCGGTAATGCTGAGCTTATGAACAAAACAGTTTTCATAATACACGGCATTGTACCTTGCAGTTAAAGG
The DNA here is from genome assembly GCA_032250595.1 of Bacteroidales bacterium. Taxonomy (GTDB): domain Bacteria; phylum Bacteroidota; class Bacteroidia; order Bacteroidales; family SKPS01; genus SKPS01. The sequence goes on from JAVVFR010000453.1 coordinate 1,025, forward strand.
GTATAAACCACCGGGACGCTCAACACCGGGTTGATATGAGATATTCTCTTTACACAAGGTGGCATAAAAATCTTCCGGGAGCCGTGGTGCACATAGTAAAGTATGATCTATTTGACACATAAAAATATCCGGATGAGAAGCTATCTGTGAGTATACCCCATCCATCGAAGCAAACCGATATGTATTGCCGTATTGATGAAGTGTCTTTGCCGCTTTATCAGGTATCTGCTCACTAATGATAAACAACATAACAACTTAGATTCGATTGTGCTACATCAGCTGTAAAAACAACACTGCTAAAAATCTTTTTCAGCCATCGTTTATTATAGTGCAAATATCCGACAGCATTGCTCATTTCCGACGGAGCACAAAAAATTTCTACCACTTCTCCCCTGCGCTCTATTTTATTTTGCAGTAATTTTTCCCACACTTTGGTCATAGCAATATGCCTGAATGCCGGATGAAAAGGCCCTGCAATAAACTCC
>JAVVFR010000048.1:0-8402 GCA_032250595.1 Bacteroidales bacterium
CCATTAGGGTCCATCTGATACCCCAGATTGATCCAGGTGTTACAAAAGTCTGTAGAGTATTGTATCAGTCCGCCGTCGTTGCCGGGTTGCATATCAAGCCAGTGATAGAATCGTAATGTTGCTCCGGCAGCACTAGAGAAATCAAAGTAGGGAGTTATCAGGAATTCATTGGCATTATTAGGATAGAACCCTGTGAGATTGGTTACCCAACTATTTTGTCCGTTGTAAGGATAATTGATGGTTAATCCGTCGGGCATTCCTCGTTGCCATGAATTGTATGCTCCTTCCACTACCCAGTAATTGACACCTTCCATATCATCTGTATAAGGAAGGGGCAGAAAAGGTATCCCAAGGAAACTAATACTGCTGGTGTCATTTATTGAATAAATATCTCCGGTAAGGTTAGTAAAGGCTTTTATAATAAACATACCTGACAGTACATTGGCCTGGGTGCTGAAAGTGTAGTTACTAGTGGCTCCCGGATTCAGGGTGCCTGTCCATGTTTCTATCACCGGTGGAGTATTTCCAACCTGGTAACCAACCTGACATGAAGTGATGGTAGAAAGCCCGAAATTTTCAATCTTAACTTCAATAGGTATTTGCGTACCTACAGCAGAATTGGTAGTAGTGGGTTGTACAAAAGCGGTGACACCGGCATCGTACTGTGCCTGTTCGAATAACATTATATTATCTACAAAAGCATTATCTCCTGCAGAACCGGCATACTGGAAAGGGTTTTTATTTGATGCCTGTAATGTGATGGTGAAGTTGGTCCCTGAGTAGGCTGAGAGATCGAAGATCTGGGTTACCCATGGATCAGCATTTTGGGTTGTAGGCATGAAGACAGTATCTCCATTTTGATTGGCGATCACCTGGTTGTTTACTTTCACCCTGAACCAGCTGAATGCTGCCCCTGTAGAATATGTTTGCCGGAGGTCAAACCTTAGTTTAAGTGCGGTGACACTGGAAGCATTTATGTTACAACTGACAGCATTGGCATGATGACTGGTGTTCGTGTTCCAGGCCTGATGATAGGTAGTGATATTGGCTCCTGAAGCTTCGCCGATCCATCCCAGTGGATTACCACCCTGAAAGTGTAATCCATATTGACTGCTACTGGCTGCGTGGCTGGTGACCGACAATCCTGCATATTGATTAGGCTGCATCCTGAACATAGAGTTGTGTCCCGATTCAAAGTTTTCAAATACCGGAAACGAGCTTATTGCTGTTACACCACCAATACTGTATGGTCCGAAAGTGTTATTGGAGAGGTCTCCGTCGCCCGGCATTGTGGCTGTGGCTGAGAATGTATATACCCCTGATTGACTCATGTTGTAGTTGTTTACTATGGTGACATTGGCTTCTCCGCTGGGGGGTAAAAGTCCACTATTAATGGTTACTGCATTGAAAGTATGTGGATTGGTGCCTGTGGCAACAACATCCAGCGTACAGGGATTTTGACTGAAATCTATGGTGTCTGCACCACTATTCCTTATTCTGATAGCCACCTGCATAGCACCGGTATTACACGACTGGCCTGTAGGAGCATGTAAAGCAATAGGGCTTATGTCGAGAAGCGGTTTTGAGTAGACCATCTTACATACTGTATCGTTGATCGGTTCAAAATCTCCTGCCAGTTGTGTGAAAGCACAGAAAAACTGTTGGCCGGGTTGCATAGAGATGGACGGGAATTGCACTGTGTCAATAGATCCGGGATAGAGTGTACCATTATAATTGGCAGTTATGATATTTCCTCCATTAATTCTGTAACCTACCGGAACACTATTGAGTGTATCTACTCCAAAATTTCTGATAAGTACTTTTACAGGCATATTCTGCCCTTGTATATGGTAGCTCATAGGGCTGACTATCTGGATGGCAGCCACATCAAACTTAGGTTTGCCATAAAGCGTGGTAATCACTGTATCGTTAATCGCATTGGGATCACCGGTGGCGATGACCCATGCCGTGATGGTATAATATCCTGCCGGGATACTGATAGTGGAAATGGAAATATCCGTCACCGTGCCCGGTAGTAAAGTGCCGTTCCAGGTAGTAGTTTGAACTGGCCCCTGATTAAGCATATATCCTAATGACAGGCTGTTTATAGGACCGGAGCCCTCGTTCTTGACACGTAAAACAACAGGTTGTGTGGTGCCTTCAGGTGCGTTTTGTTGTGGGTTGATAACAGCATGTGCTGCAGCATCCACAGCAGAAGGTATTGCTATCTCAAAATCATCAATACATACACCATCAAGATTTCCTATATTGTTCGACATAAAGACAAATCTGAACTTAAGAGCAGCCATGCCGCTGAACTGATGTAAGTTGTACGTTGCTTCTGTCCATCCCTGGGAGTTGCCTGACCATCCCGGAGCGTTTGATGACACCATGCTGGAAGTGTTGTACCAATTGATACCGTTGGTGTCACCGGCACCTCCCAGCACACTCCATGATGCCCCGTTATCGGTGCTGTATTCAACATGCATACCGTCATAACCCAGCTCAGTGTTGTAATTCATCCAGAAATGCATGTTTGCGTTAACTGCAGTGCTGAAGTCGAACAAGGGAGTGGTTAAGGTGACATACGCATTGTTATTGTATGCTGTTTGCAGGTTCGTAGCCCATACATTGGGAGGGCTGTGAGGGGTATTTAAAACCCCATACGTTGGCGCACCCTGCTCCCAGTTAGTCATCCCTCCCGTATTTGCCTGAAAGAGTGAAGTGCCATCAAAGTTGTCGCTGAAGGGTAAGGGCTCCAGTGTAGTGCCAAGCATATTCATCGTGAAAGTGTCGTTGAGTGCTACGGCATCGCCGGTTAAGGTTGTCCATGCCTTTAGGGTTGATGGCCCGGAAGGTATCACTATAGATGGAAATGTTAAAGTGTCAGTTTGAGAGGTTAAAAGAGAGCCATTCCATGTTTGCGTTACTGTCGACAGATTATTCAGTTTGTAATTTACAGGTATTTGTAGCAAAGGGTCCAATCCATAATTCTTGACTTCTACTTTAACAGGAATGCTGGTGCCCGTATTGGCAAATATCTTCGGAGAAACAATATCAGATACGCCTGCATCGTATTGTGGTAAATTGACTACTACCGTAGCCGGAACCCGGTTGCTTCTGCAGCCGGTCCCCTCTCGCATAAACATACGGAAATTGGGCCTGCTGTAACTATATACTCCATCCTGCGTTGGGAAACTGGAGTTCTGGTTTCTATAGATCGATTGATACTGTGTGGTGGAGGTATATTGAAAGCTCGGATAACCCGATACACTGGAGCCTTTTTGATTTTCATAGTATACCATCAGTGAGTAATCAGGATCATAGAAAAAAGGTGTCTGAAGGGCTATCATGTTCCAGCCTTGACCATGGTAGGTGATGTTCCCATTATATACCATTGTCATCATTGCCGGATTGGGTCTGGTCGTTGATGAAAACACAGAATCGGGGACCAGTGCCATATAGATACGTTGATTTGTCATAGCATAGTTACTGGGATTGTTTGATATTTCATAACCGATAGAATCGATATATCCCATGGTGTTGTAATTCATCAGTATTGCCGACCAGCCATACTCATAGTATCCATAAAAGGGGATGTTGTATTGAGCTGAAGTACCCGTTCCTTTGGCAACTGCCAACGGGCTTTCGATACCTGTTTCAGCATAATAGGTAGTGGTGGAAAAGAGGGTAGGTGTAACAAAGGTGTTGCCTGATGCCAGGTGTTGTGTGGCTGAGAGGTTGTCGTACCAGTAAACAGTGTTTGCACTTTGTGCTTGCAGTGTTGCAGTGTTGCCTGAATTGATGGTGTCGTTAGTTACTATAGGTGCATCCGGCAAAGAGAATGATTTAACATTGGCAAAGGCAGTGTCGTTATAGTTTGAACTCACCAGGGTATCACCGGGCAAAGTGGTCCAGGAGATCAGTGAAAATGTAGTGTCGCTAAGCGCAGCTAAGTTTACGGGTGTAGAGAAGGTGAAGTCAATAGTATCACCGCTGAGGAGTATGCCCGGAACAGGTTCGGTTACCACCGTTGTTTGTCCGGCCAACTGATACGAAGCGACCAGGTTATTGACGATATTGGAGGTTCCGTAATTATGGATCTTGATGGATACTTGCTCCTGCGAGAGACCGCATCCTTGTGTGGGCTCCGTGATAGCAACAACGCCAGCATCAAAAGGTGGTATCATCCTGATGGTCATATCATCAAGACATGCCATCACTTGTGCGGTAGTGCTTACCGGCGGACTGTAAGCATGAAAACCGAGATGATACTGATCAGTGACAGGGACACTGAAAACAATCGTTGCTTTTTGATAGGTGGCATTGCTAAAGTTTGGCAGACTGATCAATGTTGTTGTCATGGAGGCTATAGATGCAACACTGCCAATTTTCACATCAACACTTTGACCATAGCTGGCATCAGAAGTTTTATACCAGAACGATAACTCATAGGTGCGGTTAGCTTCAAAGGTAAAACACCGTGAGAAAAACCAATCGTCCCCGGCATTACTTTGATTGCATTCATAACCCATATATATCATGCCCGAATGTGCGTTGGCTGCATTTCCAAAGAAATGCCAGTAAGAGTTGTCGTTATTTACATCGATATATGAATAAGGGCCTCTGACAGGGTCATTAATTTCGAAGCTCGTGAAGTATTCCGCATCATAGAAGTCATGACTGTTGAACATCAGGTAATCTTTGATTGTGTCGTTGTTCAGGTTTTCATCGAGGGGTAAAGAGGTACAGAACATCAGCTCATACAGGCCGTATGCCGACAGGTTGGCGAGTGTCTGGAATTTTAGGGTGTCTGTGGTGAGAGGAGGTATGTATTTATTGAAAGTCTCGATAACCGGTGGTTGGTTGTTGATCCGGTAGGAAGCCTGGAAGGAATTTACTGGGTCTGTTCCGTTGTTTCTGATAAGCAGCTTTACTTCTTCCTGAGATCCAAGAATACAGCTGCTTCTTGGCCAAATAACTGAAGTAAAAAGGATGTCTTTGGCCGGCGGGGTATACTCATCGGCTCCGATATCCGGGGTAGTCAGGCTTCTGATATCCCAGTCGAAATCATCCGGGACCAGAGCAATGGGGGTGCCAAGATTGTCCATTGGGATACTGGATACATGCAAGTCGTCTGATGAGGTAAATCCGGGGTTTATGGATACTGAATTTGTGTCAACACCACTGGCCGACTTCCACATGGCCAGGTTGCTGATCGTGCCATTCCAATAGCCCCAGTTGGTGGTTGCTACAGAATATAGATTGTTGTAGTTCGATCGTGTTATCGCTGCCGGTGCATTGATACGTACACAAAAAGCTCCTCCTGTATTGGCAAAGATGTTGTTTAAGAGTTTTATACCGCTGCCAGTGGAAAGATAGAAGGCATGACCGGCATTGCTTGTAGGGGAGGTGATATTCACAGTGTTATGATAATACAACTGATAGTTGGCATTACTCAGATAAAAACCATAAACAAAAGTAAATCCGCCAATCTCAGCAATCATATTGTTCGCTATAAGTGCTTCATTACCCGCTGTTGATGTGCAACCGCTCATATAAATCCCGTAAGTACCCAAAGGAGCATGAATATAGTTCTTCTCAACCCGCATGGCATTTTGGCAGTAATAGAGATACATCCCATAATAATAGGTTGATGAAGTTCCATGTATTGCTTCTGTATTAGAGAAGATATAATTGGAGCTTATTACAGGTGCGTTCTGGTACCGTAGCTCTATTGCCCTGGAGTATTGGTCAATAAAGTTGTTAGAGTCAATGACAGTGCCATATTCAAGATTGGAAGAACTGGGTCCGTATAAAAGGAATCCGTAAGAACCATAATATAAGTGATTTTGCTTAAAAACATTGTTGGAGTCGTTTGAGGTTGTTCCTGACGGACTATAAACAAGAGCGATGTTCGTAGAGCTGACGGAAACGGGTGGTCCAATAAACTTATTTCCTCTGAAAATGTTTTGTGACGATCCGTTGCCAATCACTACCACATTACCATAAGTGCTGTTATCAGCCTGAAAAGTGAGATATTCAAACCGTAGGTATTTTGCTCCGTCGAGTTTTAGGACAAAATTGTCGGCAGATCCTGAAGCATTGTATTTGATCACTACATCATCCGGATCCATGGTAGAGGACCTGAAAGTGATGGTATTAGTAAGTGATGCTGCAGCAATATTTTGAAAAGTCATCTGTGTCTGGTGAATACCGGGAAGAATTTCAAACACCACTGGGCCCGACATCCCACACTGATCAATAGCCAACAGGGCATCATCAATAGTCGGGAAGTCTGCTGTTGGACCGGAGCCAACGATATAGCTTCCATTCAAAATGCTCTGACAAACATATCCTGATGAAGTAGCAGTATCATTGTTCGGGTTTTGATCGATACTGTCGTTTGGCATATCTGCCCATGCTTTTACTGCATAAGAACCGGAAACCATATTTTCGTTGCCAACCGTGATGACATTGGAAGCAAGGTATGGTAATAACGTACCGGTCCATTGTGTAGATGGCCTTGGTTGGCCATTATAGCTGTAATAAATATTTGCTTTAGTAATGGTGTCGGTTCCGTAATTTCTTAAAATAACCCTCACAGGATTATTGCCTACAATAGCTGTCCCTGATGGTTCAGTGATCATGGATATTCCAATATCATATTGGTAGTTGGTTATCTGGAATCCGATCTGTATGTTTGGCCTGTTGTTGGAACCATACGAAATATTGGGAGGTGTTACTGAAGCTGCCCATGTCTGTGCCAAACCTGTCATGCCTGAAGTGTATTGCCAGTTGACAGCACCGGTTGGAGCACCCGGACGATACCAGTCAACAAGGACCATCAGATTATCACTCCCGTTGTAGTTAAAGCTGTTAGGCATATTAAAAATTAATGTGACCCAGCCTGTTGACAGTGGGAGGTCTTGCTGTGTGCTTTCATATACCAGTGTGGCACCGTTCAGCTCTGAAGCAAAGGTGCCCACTGTCGTCGGGATGCTACTTATCGATGTGTGCTTCAGGTAGATCCTGAATGTAGCATCACTCTGGTTATATCCGTATGTGTTCGTTTTGTACCACGCCATCGATTCGATGATACCCGATGCATTGATCTCTGAAGGGGTGAAGATGCTTATGTGATTGCTGTATGTGTATGTGCTTGATGCACTGCTTATATATACTGGCCCAACTGTTGATGAGCTACTGGTGCCTGTGCCGATGGTCACTATCGATGGTGGTTGTTTGGTTTTGAAATAGATACATCCTGAGGATGGGTATACGCCAATATTATGGTTGGTGGAAGCATCTATGGCTACAATATGGTAACAAATCTCTGAATTGTAAGTTTGGCTGGGGATCTCTCCGGTATAAATATTCCCTGACTGAAGATACATGCCAACAGTATCATTAGGGCCGTTGTTCACCGTGTAAACGATCAGAGCAGTATCGATACCGCTGAAATCAGTTATCTCAGCAAATACCTGGAATGGCCCGGTGTTGTATATCGTATCAGGTAGGATAGGAGTTGCCAGCGATATCGTTGGAGGGATCATCTCATCGGGATTGGCAATTACCTTAATATTGTCCAGTAACCATCCATAGGCTCCCTGTCCGCCGGCAGAACCCATATCGTGCAACCTGAATTTAATCTTTACATTGGGCTGATTCCCGACAATGGTGGAGATGTTGAATTGTTCACTTTTCCACCATGCATTGGTTGGGATAGTTGCATTATTGGCACCATCCCAGTCAATATAGGAAGTGCCCGCAAACCGGTTGGCAATACTGCCAAAAGCTCCCGTTCCCATATATTCTGATGCTGTGAGTTTGGTCCAGGTGACACCGTTGTTGATACTGACAAACAACTCAGCATAATCGAAAAAATCTATTTTGCATATCTGATCAAATTCCAGCATGACATACAGATTGTTTGCTGTGCTGAATGAGTTGGTTATCAGGCTGGTAGTGTCACCTGCCTGGATAGCACAATGGATTGACCGGGAACCCTGGCTTGCATAGGTTGTGTTGATATTCCAGGCATTGCTCGTGGTGCTTGTTGAAGTGACACTGTCGGCTCCTGAGGGTGTTTCAAAATCCTCATGAAAAACAATTGTCTGGCTTGCTACTGAGGTAACAATAAATAACATTGTAAGTGTTGCAAATAGAACTTTTTTCATTATTATGGTTGTTAGGTTGATGATTTTTATGGAATTAAGTATTGATTTCAGGATGTTTTGGTTGTTAAGGTTTATTGAAAAACTGTAATACTTATATAGAGGCAAGATATATAAAATAAGAAACAAAATCAAGATAAAATATTTTATTTTTTCTGTTGTGATAAAAGACCTGGAGTTTCCTCAAAAATTCTTAGTTGAGCTCTGCTAAAGCTTGAATTCATT
>JAVVFR010000049.1:0-8359 GCA_032250595.1 Bacteroidales bacterium
TGATTCAAACAATCGCTATCACCGATATTATCCCCGTGCACTTGGGACCTGATAAGGCTGTATGTGCTTCGGCTCCTGTTACCCTTAACGCAGGTGCCGGATACGATCAATACCTCTGGCATGACAGCAGCACAGCACAAAACTATACTGCTACAGTGCCGGGTATATATTGGGTTACCGTTAAAAAAGGAGATTGTTATAGCAGCGACACTGTCCTTTTATTCCCCTGCCCCACAGGCGAAACCAATCTTTACATCCCAAATGCTTTTACGCCTAACGGTGATAATAACAATGATGTATTTTTTGTGGTGGGCAACGACATCATCAATTTTAGTATTATTATCTATAATCGCTGGGGAGGTGCTGTATTTAAAACCAAAGACAAGGATTTAGGATGGGATGGCACGTTTGGAGGAAAACCTGTGCCGGAAGGGGTATATTTCTATACTATCTCCTTTTCGGTCACCGATAATCCCGATAAAGTAACAGAGAGAAAAGGATCTGTACTATTATTACGGTAGTAGTTTTTTCATTAAAAATTTAACCAAGTGCTATTTATATTCCAACGGTACAGTTTCATTTTTAAGGACTCTGATACCGTTTATCGCGAGAGCTCTCATCTCATCTTCTCCGGGATATACAAATACCTGAGCGATATGATTCACTCTCTGGCGGATATCATCCACAACAGGTTTACCGTATGCCATACCACCGGTAAGCAGTATTCCATCGACTTCACCATGTAATACGGTTGCCATGGCACCAATCTCTTTAGCGACCTGGTATGAAAAAGCATTTTGCAACATTTTGGCTTTTTTATTGCCTTTGTTGGCCATTTTCTCTACTTCAAGGGCATCATTGGTACCAAGATAAGCGACATACCCACCTTTTCCGGTCACCATTTTCTTCATCTGTTCAAAAGTATAATTCCCGCTAAAGCAAGCTTTTATCAATTGACCAACCGGCAGTGTCCCTGACCGTTCCGGGGAGAAGGGTCCATCACCGTCGAGCGCCTGGTTTACATCAATTACACGTCCATTCTTATGTGCACCAACACTTACGCCACCACCCATATGCACTACGATAAGGTTTAGCTCCTCATACTGTATATTCAAAGAAGCAGCATGTGCACGTGCAATAGCCTTTTGGTTAAGGGCATGAAAGATAGATATCCGTTCAAAGGCAGGATGTCCTGCAATACGGGCAATATCTTCCAACTCATCAACGACTACAGGATCGGCAATAAAGGCCTCTGCAGAAGGGATGTTTTTAGCAATATCATTGGCAATAAGCCCTCCGAGATTACTGGCATGCTGGCCCAACATGCCTTTGTTAAGATGGTCGATCATTAGCTTATTTACCCTGTAAACACCTGAAGGGATAGGCTTTACCAATCCTCCGCGGCCAATGATCACACGCAAACTGTTAAGATTGATAGCCGCAGTTTTTAACTCACTAAAGATAATATTTTTCCGAAACTCATGCTGATCGGTAATCTTTTTATACCGGGCTATCTCCTCACTAGAGTGTTTGATATTCTTCAGAAAGATCTGATTATTACCGGAGAAGACAGCAATCTTTGTTGAAGTGGAACCCGGGTTTATGGCCAGTATCAGTTGTTCTGTCATAGCATATAGTTTATTTATTCCATCGCAGCGGCAAGAGCAATAGACAGCATTTTACTTTTTTCATTATCACTTCTGGAAGTCAGCACCACCGGAACGGCAGCACCCATAAGCACTGCAGCACTTGTTGCACCGCCAATAAAACCTAATGTTTTATAGAGCACATTTCCTGCATTAATATCCGGGGTAAGGCAGATATCCACATCCCCTGCAACATCACTGACGATCCCTTTGTGTTCGGCGGCCTCTTTCGACACAGCGTTATCAATAGCGAGGGGCCCATCAACGATACATCCTTTGATCTGATTCCGCCGGTTCATTTGTGTAAGCATGGCAGCATGAACAGTAGCTTCCATCTTTGGATTCACTGTTTCCACGGCTCCTATCACTGCTACTTTGGGTATCTTAATCCCCAACTTATGATATGCTTCAACGGCATTCAACAGAATCTGTAGCTTCTCATCAAAATCAGGTGCTACATTCATAGCGGCATCGGTCACACCAATGAGTTTATGATAATAAGGGCTCTCGAAAAGTGCCAGATGACTAAGCAAGCCACCTTTTCTCAATCCATTCTCTTTGTCTAAAACAGCTTTTAACAACGCTCCTGTGCCAACCATCCCTTTCATCAAAATATCTGCACGTCCGGCTCTTACCTCCATCACCGCCTTTTGTGCTGCCTTTACCGGATTGGGTTCATCAATGAAAGTGATATCCTTTAACGGCATCCCTATCTCCTTACAAAGTTGAATGGTTTTATCTTTATCACCGACCAATATCGGTTTCACAAGGTCTTCCTTCATGGCATTGTAAACGGCCTCAAGGACTGCCATATCTGCAGAAGCAGCCACAGAAATGCGACGTGTCTCTTTCTTTTTGGCCATTCTGAACAAATCATCAAGTGTTTTTATCATATCAATATAGCTTAAATGTGTATTTCTGTGACAAATTTACGAAGAAGATCGGTTTTTGCCAAAAGGTTTATTTCGTTTTGATGACCAGGTATAGTTATGATAAGCCAATAATCAGTTTGCATAAAAGAGTATCATTCTTTTAATAGCTCTTCTGCAAACCGGGCAGAAGACATCGTATTGAACCGATTTCATTGTGCAATCGATATAAGGGCGGTAAATACCCTTAGCCATATAACCACCCCCTTCATAAACACCGAGGGTGTTTCTGTTGTTTTTAGTAACAGGTGTTGGTATGGGCGTGGTTTCGTCCATCATATCCTTCCATTTGGTTTCAAAGTTTACAAGCGTGGTCAGGTTAGGACACCAGGGTTCTACATCCAGGCTATAGTAATCTTCTACAGCCACTTCAGAGGTGTAGTACTCATCACACAACCCGGCAAAAGCATGGCCAAACTCATGGATTAAAAGAAACGGGGCATGCATATTATCGCTACTCCCGGTTGCGTAATGGTTAAAAATACCCCCACCACCATATTCTTCCGTATTCACAATGATGAAAATCTGGTCATAAGGAGCATTTGACGCCACATCACGTACACGATGAAAATTTTCTGTCATAAGATAACGTTCCGAACCAAAAGTGTAGAAACGAGTGTCGAGAATAGTGTTCCTCCAGATATCCTTACCGGGAAAATCTGTTCCACTCTCCTCAGAAATGGAAGCCACACCACGGATATTGATACTGTTTTTGTACTCCTTAAAAGGTGCTGAAGCAAATAGATAGTGAGCAAAAGCCTTGCAATCCTTAATAAATTTTTTCATCTCCGATTTAGTATACCCTTCCGCCAAAAAAACAATATCCATCTTCTCATTCGCCGGGCCGTTCAACACAATATCAAACATATCGAAAGTAAAAGGCCGGCCTTTACGAATATAGTCAGCTGCGGTATCAATATGTTGTTCATATAATAGTTCCCAATTGTTCATTGCATCCCTTACATATATCTTTACCAAAAAGGCGGTTTTGGGAAAAGGAAAAACCAAAGACCCCTGAAATGTTTTCCATTTGTTCATGGCATCTTCAGTGTCTTGCCACTCCTCAAAAAGGGTACTGAAACCTCTTGAATACACAACACGGTTATTCTCTGCCGACACAATCTCAAAGAAATAATGCCCGTAATTAAAAGTATCGAGCAGGTTGATGTATGAACCTCCATAAAAAGGCTCTTCAATGAGTGCTCCAAAAGAGATCATCTCGGTATCATGCGTTCCTGTGTGATAATAATCGAACCGCATTGTTTTATCGAAAAAAAGATCGTTGAAACCGGCTTGTGGAGATAATTTTACTGATACCCCGATCAGCAAAAAAATCATTATTATTATGTTTCTCATCATAGTATATGCCATATGGTATGCAACTTACTGCTGCTTTTATAAAAAAACAATCACTCCATTCAACAAAGATAACGGATAACTATAAGAGAATAAAAAAATTTTCACTCATAGTTACAGGCACTTTTAAAATAGTAGGATGTCATCAAATATTAAAATTTATGCTTATTTTTGGCGTAAGCTACTATAATATTTTTATACAACATTTACAAAACGGGTTGACAATATTCAAAAGCAATCACCAAAAGACAACATACTATTTATGAATTCCACCAGGGCATTGATAATAAAACCATTAAAAAACAAGTATCACTTCAGCCTACTGCTTATTTTTTCAGCATCGTTGATACTGCATATTGCGTCATGTAACCTACGGCCAATCACTATAACAGAACGTTTTGTCCCTGCGGATACCGGTATTGCTGACCAGAAAGATACTGTCATCCCTGCCACCGTATACTATGATGACAACGTATTGCTGATGGAAGACAAGACCTATTTTTCTTCCATAAAGAGTGTAAAACTTTTTAAAACCGGTTTTGATTTTGCCCTTCCTGCCATACCGCTCAACGGTGCGGAGCAGCTCACGCTCGTATTTGACGACCTGCATGCTAATCTTACCGATTATAAATACAGACTGATTCACTGTGATGCCAACTGGAATCCTACCGGACAAATGACCATAGACTATATTGAGGGCTTTCCGGAAGATTTTATCCTGGATTACAAATATTCATTGGGAACACTGCAGAAGTACATTCACTATTCATTGACTTTCCCAACAGAAAATTTGAAACCAAAGGTCTCAGGAAATTACATTATTGCTGTTTATAAAGACAGTTATCCTGCAGGCGTTATCCTTACCAGGAGGTTTATGATTTTTGAACCGTTATTACATATTGAAGGTTTGGTAAAAAGGCCTACTATCGTTGAGTATCGCACCTGGCGACAGGAGATTGATTTCACTATCAACAAGGCCTCGCTGCCTGAAGCAAATCCTTACAGAGACTTTTTTGTTGTGATCAGACAGAATGGAAGATGGGATAATGCCATTTATGATATTAAACCAAAAATGGTTTTAAACAACATATTGGATTACAACTACGAGCGAGAGAATTTGTTCGACGGGATCAATGAGTTCAGACATTTCGACCTTCGTTCGCTATCGAAGTATACACCCCGTGTTGACTTAATACGACAAGATACCGGTAAAGTTATTGTGAACATAAAACCTGATATAAGGCGTGCTTACGATGTATATATCAGCCATGAGGACATTAACGGCAACTACCTGATAATGAATGAAGATGCATTGCAAGACCCTGCTGTGGAGGCTGATTATGCATGGGTTCACTTTACACTTCCTTTCGACAATGCGCTGTCTGATGGCGCTATTTATATCATGGGGGGGTTTACCAATTGGCGTTTTTCGCCGGAATACCGCATGAAATATAACAAAGAGAGACAGGCCTATGAAACACAACTCTATCTGAAACAAGGGTATTATAATTATTTATATGTAGTGCTTGAAAACAATAAAGAATCTGCCAACACCGATCTTACGGAAGGAAACCACTTCGAAACAGAGAACAATTACTATATCTACGTATATTACCACGATAAAAGCAGTTATTACGACCGGTTACTGGCAGTAAAAGCGCTGAATTCATCCATAAAAGATTAATGGATAGCGGTAAATGGGATGGTGTGTTATTTTTGCAGAAAATCCAATACTTCAGCAACTACAAATGTTGACCCGCCAATAAATACTACGTCCTCATCTTTTGCATTTGCCATAGCTGTTTGGTAGGCTTGTACAACAGAATCATATATTTCTCCTTCACAACGGTGTTTAGCACCTTGCCATGCAAGTATATCAGCAGGGAGGCCTCGTGGGATATTCGCTTTACAGAAATAGTACTGTGCATTTTCCGGAAGCAAAGACATCAGTTTTGGTGTATCCTTATCATTCACCATACCAATCACGAAATGCAGAGTGTGATAGTTGATATGCTCCAACTGTCGGGTAATGGCTTTAAAACCATCTTCGTTATGTCCGGTATCGGCTATCGTCAGTGGAGACCTGCCTAAGATCTGCCACCGGCCCAATAACCCTGTAGACCTTACAACATTATTAAGCCCTTTGATAATATGATTCTTCCGTATATCGAAACCCAATTTTATCAACTCCTCGATTATTTGCATAGTGGTAACGATATTCTCTGCCTGATAATGCCCAAGAAGGGTACAGCGCACATTGGCGATAAAGGTTTTGCCGTTTTTCGTGATATCCATCATCAGTTTCACATTGGTGGCTCCTGTTTCCTTTAAGTTTTCAACACCGTACGTGTCATCAGCAAAAACAATCCGGGTATCTTCCAGTTCAGCTTTATAGCATAATATTTCATCGGTCTCCTGCTGATGTTTCCCTACAACGACAGGTATGCCGTTTTTAATGATACCGGCTTTCTCGGTAGCAATCATTTCCGGGGAGGTGCCAAGAAACCTGGTATGATCGATACCAATATTGGTGATTACAGCTACCAATGGATGCACAATATTGGTAGAGTCGAGCCTACCCCCCATCCCGGTCTCGAGGACAGCAACATCTACTTTCTCCTCTTTAAAATATCGCATTGCCATAGCAAAGGACATCTCAAAGAATGATGGCTTGATATGTTCAAAATCCTTCTGGAAATAACGGATAAAACGTATTACAGCGGATCGCGAAATTTTTTTTCCATTGATCTTTATTCTCTCCCTGAAATCGATCATATGCGGGCTGGTATAGAGGCCGGTTTTTATGCCTCTGGCTTGGAAGACGGAGGCTATCAGGTGCGCCGTCGACCCTTTCCCGTTGGTGCCGGCAATATGGATAGCACTAAAATGATGGTGCGGGTCTCCCAGTAATTCCGAAAGGGCAAGTGTTGTTTTCATGTCGGCTTTATAGGCAGCAGCACCCACGCGTTGATACATAGGGAGTTTGTCGAACATATAATTCAGAGCCTCTTCGTATGTCATGCTGCTATATAGAATGGAGTTCAATACGGGAAACGAAAAAGGATAAAGGATTATTACAAAATATCAACAGTATCCGGCATTATTACCATGTATAGTTGTATGTGATTGTACCAACCTGTTCAATGGCGGCATCCAGTTTCACAGAGAATTTTGACTTTTTGGCAGCTTCAATAGAGATTTTCTTCAAGCAACTGCTTGTTGTTGTGGACCCTCTACTTCTGTAGGCAGCGCTTTTCACCTCACCATACTGATCGACACGTATCTCGATAACTACCTTACCATATTCATTACAAGGGTTTGTGGGGACATCAAGTTTTGTGGCTGTTCTACCGACGAGGCTATGATTTGGTCCTGTACCGCTACCTTGTCCGGCTCCCACACCATCGCCGGAGGTATTACCATCTCCCGATCCACTGCCGGTGCCTTTGTTATCGCCTGAGCTGCTTCCTGAGGTACTGCCGGTTTTCCCTTTGTATAATGAGCTTGGATCTACTGTAGGGGTAGGTTTTTCAGGGGTTTTTTGCTGACTTCCTGATTCCACAGCAGGATTTTCCCTGCTTTTGTCGGTAGCTATATGCCTTGCCTGGCTGGAACGCATAGGCCGGGATGTCTGTTCCGGGGTCTCAGAAGCTTGCTGTCCGGCCTCAGAACCACTGCTGCCACTGCCGCCACTAAATTCTATCTCGACACCCTCATCAGGGATAGGCGGGTCAGGATAGTGTAATCCCATAAAAACAGATGCCGTAAAAAGCAGCAAAAGCAGTAAAAGCGCTGCAATAATTCCTTTGAACCGATCATCTTTCTTTTCCATAGTAACCTTTTTTATAGTAACGCAGGTATCGTATGTTATTATATTATCATACGTTTTTATTATACTGCAATAGTAATGTCAGGGTTACTTCGTTTCGGGTGAAGTTTTTAAAATCACCTTATGCTTGGTATTGTTTAAATCATTTATCTGACTAACAATATTATAAACCTGCACTACATAAGCTATCGGTACAACTTCATCAACCTGAAGTTCAACAGCAGTTTTATCGTAATTTGCCAGTTCAGTAATTAAAAACCCCTCTAAGGTAGGCAGGTCAACGGGTGTACTTCCATAATAATATCGATAATACTTATCGATAGCGACCACCGGTCCTTTAGGTGCAATAATTTTGCTGTCACTGCTGGGAAGGCTCAGATCGATGGCATTGGGACTGATCAGAGTAGAAACGAGGATAAAGAATATTAAAAGTAAGAACACCAGGTCCGACATAGAAGCCATACTGAACTGGTCGCTTTTTTTATTTCTTGTTTGAATAGCCATGTGTTACCTCCAAAATTTAAGATGCCGGTTCATGCAAAAGGTCCATAAACTCGGTAGCTCTGGCTTCAAGGATAAATACGATCTTCTCAATTCTC
>JAVVFR010000050.1:0-8247 GCA_032250595.1 Bacteroidales bacterium
CGGTATCTTCCAGTCACCAAAAGCAATAAGGCCTCCAAGGACAATCACGGAGTCAACAATAATAATAAGCTGCCCCAAAGGAAGTTTTGTCCATTTTGCCAACATCATTGAAATAAGGTCGGTTCCTCCACTCGATGCTTTGGCTTTGAAAATAAGCCCGACACCAATACCAATCATCACGCCACCAAAGATACAGGAGAGCAAGGTGTCTTCTTCTACCAATGGGGCATCACCCCTGATAAAAAACAACCCGTCGACAAATACCGAAGTGAGAATGAAACCAACGAATGTTTTGATGCCAAACCGTGGCCCTAAAACTTTAATCCCGATAATAGCCAATGGGATATTGAAAAACAGCGCAGTCAATCCAATAGGTAAATCAAACAGATGATGAAGGATAATGGCTATCCCATAAATGCCCCCCGGCACAATCTTGTGTGGTGCAATAAACAACACATACCCACAAGCCACTGCAAATGCACCTATTGCGATAAACATATATACCTTAAACCATTTTCTGGAAAATGGCCGCTCAATTGTAATAAACCGTCCCATAGTATTTCTCCTTTTAAAAAAACGGCAAAAGTAGTGAAAATAAAAATAGAAAAACCGGACATTCAATACATATCCGGTTTACTTTCATCAAACAGTGTTGGATGACTGAAATTTTATATTAACAATAAAAAACTACTCTTTATATGGTATTACGTCAATAAGCTTAATCTTAAAAATCAACATTTTAGCAGGTGGTATGCCCTGGTTGCCACGCTCACCGTAAGCTAATTTGGCGGGAATATAAAACATATATGTACTCCCTTTGGGCATAAGTTGCAATCCTTCAACCCAACCTTGTATAAACCCTTGTACCGGATAAACAATCGGACTGCCTGAATCAAAATTACCATCGAAAACCTCACCATCAACAAATCTCCCTTCGTAAAACACTTTTACGGTGTCCTTCAAGCCGGGTTTCACACCGTTATATTCATCAATTACCTTATATTGCAAGCCACTGCCGGTTTCTATTACACCTTTCTTTAAACGGTTCTCGCTTAAAAACTGCTGCTCCTCTGCCTTATTCTCTAATGCTTTCTCTTCCATCAATTCCATAGACTTAACCTGCAACTTCCGCTGAAACTTCTCCTGAAATAGTTGCTTCTCCTGTTTTGAAAATAGTGTATCGTGTTGATTCATTACATCATACATTCCCCGATAGATCGCGTCGATATCAAAATCAACCAAATCTGATTGTAGATTTTCCCCAAACTGTGTTCCTATAATATAGGCCATAGTATCGGCATCCGTCTTTAACAAAGAATCGATAACTACCTGTTGGTCTTGTCCACTCTTCTTTCCTAATTGACTGATGAAACACGACTGGAACACAAAAAGCAGTAATGTAACTGTAATAATGAGTGATAAATGCTTCATAAATTTAGATTTTTTATTAATATTTTTATTCTGATGCAAAAATACACAGAATTATTAAACCTGAAACAATCGATTCAGCTCAAAAGCTTAGCACCACATTTTTTACAGTAAATTGCATCAATATCATGATTGTTAAAACTGCAATTGATACACGACTGTGTATTCGTTGGTTCTCTTCTTAATTTGATCATATCAGAAGTCAATATGCCGGTAGGTACAGCAATGATTGCATACCCCATAATCATGATCATGGATGAAATGATCTGTCCTAAAGGTGTGGCAGGAGCAATATCTCCATATCCTACAGTTGTGAGTGTAACAATAGCCCAATAAATACTGGTTGGGATATTTTCAAACCCTGATGGAGGCCCTTCAACAATATACATCACTGAACCCATGACAATAACGATAGCAAATACCACATAAAGAAAAACAAGGATTTTGTGCCTCGATACAATAAACGACCGTGTCAAATACTCCGAAGCATTAACATAACGGCCAAGTTTCATAATACGAAATACCCTAAGCAAACGAATGACTCGAATTACAATAAGTGACTGATACCCTACAAAAACAAAACTGATATAAGTAGGAATAATAGCCAATAGATCAATAATCCCATAAAAACTCAATATGTATTTTGCCGGCCTCTTAATTGACCATATACGTAGCGCATACTCTATCGTAAACAGCGCCGTGAACAAATACTCAATGTATAACAACGGCAGGTGATACTGGAGCCTGACTGATTCAATAGAATCAAGCATTACTACAATAACACTACAAATTATCGATACAAGCAATGCCAGATCAAAAAATTTACCGGCCTTTGTATCTGCCTCAAAAATAATCTCGTGAATCAAAGTTTTAGAAATCTTTGCCATATCGTTGTTCGTTTTTTAAAACAGTGCTAATATAATCAGTCTGCCACATAATAGCGTTTTTTATCCTGAATATTTTATCCATGTATTAATAATTCTCCATTCTCTTTATTGACTTTTATTCAATTTGCTATATCTTTGTTTATTTTATGACCGGCAGTCATAATTTTATTACATACACTATGAGTATATCAGAACGCAGAGAACGTGAAAAGGAGCAGCGCAGGGAGAGTATTCTCAAGGCTGCCCAGCATTTATTTGCCACAAAAGGGGCAGAAGGAGCCTCAATGGAGGAGATTTCGGAACTTGCAGAATTCAGCAAGGGGACCCTCTATCTCTATTTTAAAAACAAAGAGGAGCTTCATTTTGAAGTGTTGTGGCTTAGCATGATACAACTGAACAAGATCATGCAAGAGCACTATAAGCCGGAATACAACGGAGCAGAGAATCTTTTACGCATGGGGGAAGCATACATTGCTTTTTCACGGGAAGAGGAGCTATTTTACAACCTGATCATGCAATTTGATTCCAAACAGATTGAAAGGTTGCAATCGGAACAGAAACAAAGAATTCTGAGTGAAGCCTCCCCGATGGCATTTTTAATGCAGATTGTAAAGAAAGGCCAGAACGATGGTTCCGTAAGAGATGATATTGCGACCCGGGAGCTCTCTTTACTGCTATGGGCCAACCTCACAGGGGTATTACAGCTTATTTTTTACAGGCCGAAAATGCTAAATATTTTTAGTATTTCAGAAGAAGATATGATACGTAATGAATTTGACATCTTAATAAACGGTATTATCCATGACAAAAAAAAATAGTTTTATAATTTTTATGAAAATCCGGTGCATACTCTTTCTTTGTTTATTTCACATTTCCACCGCCAACGGGCAGTCAGCTATGCTCAACCGGTATATAACCGAAGGACTTAACCGCAACCTCACACTTCAGAATTTACAACACGATTACAAGAGTAGTCTGTTGGCCCTTGAGACAGCCAAGGGGATGTACTATCCCTATATCAGTCTGATTGCCAGACACTCTACTGCTCATGGTGGCCGCACCATCGACCTCCCTATCGGTGACATGCTAAACCCTGTGTATACCACCCTTAACCAATTGACTGCAAATATGCCTCCATCGCAACAGTTCCCTCCGATGAGCGTGAACAATGAAGAGATTGTATTTTTCAGACCTGTAGAGCAAGAGACCAAATTAGAGTTGATACAGCCTATCTATAATCCTGCTATTGTTTATAACAAGCGTGCCAAAGCATTACAAGCCGAAGCAAAAGCTGTTGAAGTAAACGATTATAAACGTGAACTCATTGCTGAGGTAAAAAAAGCTTACTTCAGCTATATGGCCGTGGTGGCAGTCGACCTGATTTTATTGGAATCAGAGAAGCTTCTTCTGGAAAATCTCAGGATGAATGAAAAACTTGTTGAAAATGGTGTTGCAACCACTGAAGCTATCTGGCAAAGCAAAGCAGAGCTGGCAAAAATACGGGTATCACAAGCTGAGCAACAACAGCAGATTAAACTCACCAGGGCATGGTTCAACTTCTTGCTGAACCGTGACATACAAACCCCTGTTCTGATTGACACGTTAATGGAAACAAGCAACATACAATCGCTTTACATCCCTGACACTACCGGCGTTAGAGACGATCTTGTTTACATCGATCTTCAACTGGAAGCTATCGACCATGCTATCAAAGCCAAACGTGCCGCCTTGCGCCCTACTGTATACGGTATTATTAATTACGGCATTCAAGGTGAGACCTACCGTTTTACCGATGAAGACGACTTTGTGCTGAGTTCTGTCATATTAAAATGGGACCTGTTTAAAGGGAACCAGAACCGTCTGGAGATGGAACAGTATCAAATAAAGAAAGAGCAGATAAAAAATAACCGTGTTCAATTAGCGTATAAAATTAACATGGAGATAATGGAAGCTGAAGAAGCAATACATACGTCCCTTATCAGGCTTGAAGAGGCTAAGCTCTCACTGATCGCCGCACAAAAAACCTTTGAGAGTGTCAGCAAACGATACGCTTTAGGCCGGGCCATGATGATTGAATACATTCAGGCCAGAACAGACTATTCTGCTGCAGCCATTGCTGAATCAATAGCAGAATATACTTTTTATATAAGCATTGCTGATTATGAAAGAGCTGCAGCCATAATTGATCCAAAACACTATGCCAAAAACAATCACTATGAAAATCAATAGCGTTATTCTTCTTTTTCTTTTATTGTTAACGGGTTGCATAACTCCAGATGAAAACGGTGATGCCACCAGTCGTTGTCCGGTTGTAACAACCAGTGTACAAGAAGCAGTTATGCCAATAAGAGTAAGCAGTGCAGGAAGGATCAGCCAGCGCACTGAAGCACGGTTATCTTTTAAGACGGGAGGGATAATAAGCAACATACCGGTTCATGAAGGTGAAATGGTACCTGAAGGAAAGATTCTGGCCAGGCTGGATCTTTCTGAGATAGACGCTATGGCACAACAGGCAGCGCTAAGTGTAGAAAAATCGCTACGCGACCTGGAACGAGCCAGGCGGTTGCATCACGACAGTGTAGCTACTTACGAGCAGTACCAAAACGCTCAAACAGCTTATGAGGTAGCCAAACAAAACCAACGTATTGCTGGGTTTAACCTTTCGCATTCAGTCATCAAAGCACCATACCAGGGCAGGATCATGAAAAAACTGGCAGAGAAAGGCGAAATTGTCGGACCGGGAATGCCGATCATCCTCATCTCCTCAAATACAAGCAGTTGGGTTATCAAAGTTAGTATCACTGATAAAGAGCTGGTGAAGATACATATCGGTGATTCTGCCAATGTAAAAATCGATATCATCAAAAACCCACTACCGGGCAAAGTCGTTGAAGTAGGCGCCCTGGCCGATATTTACACAGGCACCTTCGAAGTAATGATAGAGATTACCGATCCTCCAAAATCAATAGCTACCGGTATGCTCGGTAATGCTGAGATATATCCTTTGTCTGACAAATATGCCTTTCCTCTGCCCATGGATGCACTTGTTGAAGCTAATGGTGATAAAGGTTATGTTATCCGTGTTGGCAAAAACAACATGCCGCAACGGGTGGAAGTTGAACTAATTATGCTGGAAAAAGAGAGGGTTTGGTGCAGATCCGACCATTTAAACAATGGTGATACAATTATTATTAAAGGTGGCAGGTCTGTTGATCTCACGCAAAAAGTGGTTGTCACCAATCATATTGAAAATAGTAATAACCAAACCCAAACTAATCAATGAAACTCCCTGCCCTTGCGATGCACAACAGGCAATTCACGATAGTAGCATTTATCCTGCTATCAATTTTTGGCATCACTGCATTTCTAAAAATGCCCCGTACAGAAAACCCCACGATATTTATCCCCGGGGGAGGTATTGTTGCTGTTTATCCGGGAGCCAGTCCGCAAGATATGGAGCAACTCATCGCTATCCCGCTTGAAGAGGCCATCAATGAACTGTCTGACATCAACCGCATGAACACTACTATCAGCGACGGCTTAGTTACTGTTACCGTTGAGTTCAATTACAACACTGATGCAAATACCAAATTTGATGAATTACAACGAAAAGTAACCTCGGCAAGACGAGATATGCCAAAAGATCTTCATTCACTGGAAGTAATGCAATGGACCAGCGCTGATGTGGTGATCATGCATTTAGCGCTCGTGAGCGACCATCATAGCTATGCATGGCTTGAGCAAAAAGGGGAGGCACTAAAAAAACAAATAGAAAAGCTTAACGGTATAAGCAAAGTAACGCTGATGGCCTATCCGGAGCAGGAGGTCCGCATCACACTCAACACCGAGAAGATGGCACTTATGGGGATTACCATGAGTCAGATAGCCAACGTCATGCAGAGCCAGAATGTGAATATCCCGGGAGGCAGCATCAAATTAGGCAGTTATGAGTATGCTGTTAAGACATCGGGAGCATATGCCTCTTTAAGCGAAATTGAAAATACAATTGTTGCATCATGGCAGGGCAGCATTGTATACCTACGCGATATCGCCACAGTAACAATGGATTATGCAAACCAAGACTATATAGGGATGTATAGTAGTACCGGCGATCAGGAGCATAAAGCACTATTTATAGGGATACAGCAGAAAGAAGAGCATAACATTTTTTCCATCATGGAGACATTGCAGCCGGAGCTGGAGCAATTCAATGCTACTTTGCCGGCAGGAAGCAGGCTGCATACTGTCTTCGACCAATCGGAATTTGTAAATACACGCATCAACGGATTTCTCCTCAATCTGTTACAAGGAATCATATTGGTCGGCATAGTAATATTTCTTGCGCTTGGGATGCGGCAATCTGTTATTGTAATTATTGCTATTCCATTATCTATCTTAATAGGAATGGGATTTGTTGATTTAAGTGGGTTTGGCTTACAACAGATATCTATTGCAGCATTAGTGGTAGCGTTGGGGCTATTGGTCGACAACTCCATTGTCATGGTAGAAAACATTCACCGCCATATCAGGTTAGGCTACGGACGTGCAGAAGCTGCCATAAAAGCCACATCAGAGATAGGCTGGCCGGTAGTATCTGCCACGTTTACCACCTTGCTTGCATTTGTCCCTATCATTATGATGCCCGATAAAACCGGTGATTTTATTAAAAGCCTTCCTGTCACTATTATCTTTACCCTTATCATAAGCCTGCTAATTGCTTTAACCCTCACACCACTGCTGGCTTCCCTATTCCTAAAAAAACCGGAAGAACAAAAACCCCATAATAATACTATTTCGGCAAGAAGTGCAAATATCTTTGTCAGAGCACTTGAGCGTTTTATCGAAGGGCCATACCGCCGATTACTGAAGCGGGCAATGCATCAAAAATGGCTTACACTATCTGTATTAATGCTCCTGATCATTGGTACTTTATCACTATTCCCGCTGGTAGGCATCAGCTTCTTCCCAAAAGCAGAGCAACCTCATTTACTTATTGGAGCAACACTTCCTGAAGGGGCCGCTATTGCAACAACCAAGAATGAAGCCCGTGCTATTCAACAAGTGCTGGACTCTTTGCCTCAGGTCGACTATTATGCTATCAATGTAGGTCATGGAAACCCAAGAATATATTACAATGTATTTCCAAAACAGTTTGCTTCTAATTTTGCAGAGTTTTATGTTAAACTCAAATCATATGATGTAGAAGAATTCAACGGGCTGATATCCTTCTTACGTCACCGGCTGGGTAATATCCCTGATATGAAAGTAACCATAAAAGAGTTTGAACAAGGAACACCCATTGAAGCGCCGGTTGTGGTTTATGTTATGGGAGAAGATATTGATTTATTGAGAAACTATTCCGACAGTGTAAAAACTATTCTCGAAACACAACCGGGAACCATCAACATTGTCAATGAACTGGACAGAGAGAAGACGGAATTTAAGTTCACCATCAACCGTGACAAGGCGTCGCTGCTGGGCATTCCTTCACATGAGATAGATAAAACTATCAGAATGAGCATCCATGGGTTGGTTATTGATGAGTACAGAGATGAACGGGGTAAGCGTTTCAATATAGTCATGGGAACAGCAGGAGAATTCACACCTGAAGATATTCGAAAAATATATGTAGAATCGTTGACCGGCAAATTAATACCATTGAGTATGGTAGCTGAGACAGGATTTCATAAAGCTCCCGGCAAGATTACCCGATACAATATGCAGCGTTATGGTGCAGTAAAAGCTGATCTTGATGGAACAAGAACACTTGATGAAGTATTGGATCCGGTAATGGAGCAACTTGAAATGACAAACCTGCCGGAAGGATTCTCTTACAAGATACGGGGTGAATATGAATCGAGGCAAGAGTCTTTTGGCGGTATGGGCATGGCATTGCTACTGGCTGCCATAGCAATATTTGCCGTACTGGTAT
>JAVVFR010000051.1:0-8180 GCA_032250595.1 Bacteroidales bacterium
AGCGATGAAGGAGGTATAGATTTCGGTATTTGGAAAGCATTTCAACCCTATCAACTGTATTGCCCGCTGGATATTCATACAGGAACTGTCGCCCGGAAGCTCTCATTGCTTATGCGGCAACAAAATGACTGGAAGGCTGTAGAGGAATTAACAAAAAATCTGCGCATATTGGATCCTGATGACCCTGTTCGTTTTGATATCGCATTATTTGGACTGGGAATAGTTGAGGAGTTTTAATAGTATGCATGTTTTATCAAAACATGTTCACTCCTTAACGACATGATGAGAAAGAAAGAGGCATTTTTCTTACTTTATCTAACCCGTAATCTTTGCCCCACTCTCAAAATGGACGTTCGAGATATCCCGTTTAGCTGGCAAAGCTTTGACACTGAAGTGCCATAGCGCCTGGCAATAATCGACAAACAATCACCCGGCTTGATCTTGATATACTTCGCTTCCCTCAACTCCTGTAACCTCTTTTGATAAGAGAAGACCTTATCTGTTAGCACCAGCGTATCGTGCAGTAACTCACCGGTATCCATATCAACAATATCCTCAGGGTTGATAGCAACACCAAGATACCGTATCTCATAATGTAAATGGCTGCCGGTAGACCGTCCTGTATTGCCTCCCAGCCCGATAGCATCACCGGCTTTAACCACTTCATTGGTATCAACTAAAATCTTTGACAGATGACCATACAAGGTTTCAAGGCCGTTGTAATGTCTTATCACCACCAGGTTACCATAACCCCTGTTGTAGCTTTTTACACGTATCATACCATCGAAGGCAGCAACCATGGTATCACCTGTATGCACCTTTATATCGGTACCATAGTGAAACCTGTACCTCCTGACACCAAAAGGTGATGTGACATAACCGGGAAAAGGATGCTCATAATCGCCATGTGCTTTTAAAGGAATGTCCAAATAGAATGATGTATCGGTGAATATATTGATCAACGAATCGGAGTGCATATAATGTATCTTCTCTGCACTCCACCAGTCACCGTAACACTCCGATGCCGGTTTCATTGCCTCATTGTCCGTTATTATATCTTCGATATGATACTGTTTCTGAGCAAAACTACTAGATGAGATCATAAAAAAAACAAACACTATAATCCCACTTATTATAAAACGCTTGTTGAACAAAAACTTATTAACAAAAGTGCTTTTAGTCATAAATGAATTTCTAATTTCTCTATAAAACCGGACAAAAATAGCAAATACATAACTCCGGCCATGTTATTTTACAATAATTTTCCGCTGAACTGTACCCAACTCATTGGAAATGCTTATCAAATACACCCCCGGTAATGCAGACGATAAATCGATGGAGTATTCCATTCTATTGTCACCGTTTACTCTTTCAGCTAAAAAGATTAAATCGCCAATAATATTATATATAGCCACTACTGTTTTTCCACTACTGTTTTCAAACTGGACGGTCAGCATGTCAGTTACCGGATTAGGAAAGAGATTGATGGCCGGAAGCAGATACTCTGTCTCGTTAACCGATCCACAAATCACAAAAAAGCATTCTAACGAATCCACTCCTTTACAGCCATTTGAGTCAATGACTTCCACCCAAATCAGGTTATCACCATAATTAAAATAATTCAAAGGAGTGACCAATACAGAATCAATTGCTCCATTGAACCAATAATAAGAAGAGAATGTACCACAAGAAAATTCATGGATCCTGTCAACGCAAAAAGTATCATTTTCTGCAGAGAGTATTGGCTGGGGTGCAACAAATACTTTAACTGTTGCGGAGTCATAAGCATTGCATCCGCCGGCATCGTTAACCATCACCGATACAGTATAATTTCCGGGCCCCAGCAATGACCCGTAGGCAGTAAAGGATGGATTGGTGGTGCCATTTTGCCAGAGATAAGAAGAAAATCCAGTACCTGCCTGAAACAGAACAGAATCATCCGGACAAATAGCAACATCCTGTCCCAGGTTTACTGAAGGAGCGTTTAAGACCGGCACCGTTCCCAACACCAGGGTATCGTTGGTAAGAATTGCATCACCGGGATGATGGATGGCTATCCACAGACTGTAATTTCCCGCACCAGGGTTATCAAAGGAGCTAGTAAAAGAGAGTGTAACAGTGTCGTTTGATGGAATTGTCAAAGAATGCACGGTGTCAACAACCATCGGCAAGGTACCAAACTGATAGGATACAGTAATAGCATCGTTGAACATCGTTGTAGCATTGTTTTTTATCGGCAAATCGACAGAAAAAGTATTTCCAGCACAAAAAGAGACAGGGTTGTAGCTCGATAGCAACTCGATATCCACTCCTTTGTATTCATCGGCACCCATATCAGGGCTCGATGAGCTTCTGGTCTGCCCATCAATATCAGTCGTAACCGGGGTGATCACTGATAATGCCGCCGTGCCTTTGTTGTCCATTGCCGGGGATTTAACATGCAGGTCGTCATCAGAAAAGAAAACCGGATCGGTAGAGATAGCGTTGTTTTCCTTAGAAGAAGCGATTTTAAAAGCGTTGAGGGTGGGAATATTTGTGGTAGCTTGATAGTTACCAATGTAGTTCCCTGTGGTATAAAGATTATTAAAATTAGAAGCAGTGATAGGATTTGCTGTATTGCTGCTCACCGAATAGCTATACCCTCCACCGGAAGCTATAAAGAGATTATTCTTCACATCAAGGTACATAGTTGTGAGTCCGTCAACGGAGAAAGCGTTACTTGCAGAATTCGTGTTATAAATATTAACACTATTGTAAAAAATATTCCATGTGGTAGAGCCGCTGATAAAAATACCATCTGAGGCCCCTGAGCCACCGATGGCTATAAAATTATTTGCGATCAAACCCACATTACCACCAAAACCATCGGAATTATGAATATATATACCCTTCCCATTGATTACCGAAATCCTGTTGCCAACCATTTTGCTATCATTATCGCAATAGAAGGCGTAAACACCATACCCATTAGCCCCTGATGATTGAGTAATGATATTATTCTCAACGATTGGAGCATCCTGATAGGACAAGCGAACAGCACAAAAATATTGGTTTAAAAACCGGTTATTAACGATCTCTGTACCCTGGTCTAAAAATATCTGTCCTGCACCCAGCATCCATATTCCGTAAGAACCATTTTCAAACAGATTGTTTTCTACTTTAATATTTGTCGACTCGGAATTGTTGGCACCATAGATCAATGATCTATAGGTAGCAGAAGACAAGGTAGTGGGGCCTGCAATCCTGTTATTATAAAAAGCAATATGATCCGAAGCGTTGGCAATATTAATGACCCTGCTGTATGACTGCGTTCCTGACCGTTCAATAGTAAGGTATTGAAAAGTGATATGGTCCACCCCATTCAGTTCAATAGTATGATTGTCTGTTGTATTAGCGGCAGAGGGAGAAGTAATGATCACATCGGAGCTGTCAAGTGTAGCGGATTGAAAGATAATATGATTGTTAACAGATGTATTGTTTACAACAGGTATTGAAACCGATTCGGTATAGGTGCCTGCAGCGATATTAAATGTCACAGGGCCGTTAATGCCATTAGCAACCAGTGAATTAACTGCTGCTGCAATAGAGGAGAAATCGGCCGATGATCCACCAATGGAGTAGCTGCCGGAGAGGGGTTGTGAAAATGTAGTATTAAAAAAGAAAAACAGTAAAATAATACTTAGCAAAAACTTCGTCATAATTCTCATAATATTTATTGGTTACATATTCTATTTTTTTATCAACTTTTTAGTTATCTCCCGCTCTTTGTAGAGCAGCCGCATCAGGTGTATGCCTGATTTCAAGTCACTCAACCCACTTATCTCAATATAGTTATATCCACCAATCATTTTATGTTCCTCCGCCCTAATATGTTTGCCATTCATATCAACAATTTCAATAATCACTTTATCGGTATCGGTACTAAAGAAACCGACCACAAACGAATTATTAAAAGGGTTAGGAAACACATCCACTTCGGAATGTATCACGATGTCGGGCATTACTTTTTCATTGAGCAACAGGTGAGCGACAGCCAAATTAGGTATTCCGTAACCTTTAAGGCTATCGGGGAATGTATACTGGCTGGCACTGCGTTCCACCATTTCAGCAATACGCATATTACTTTTCGTTTTATTGGCTTGCCATAGACAAGCGACAGCGCCACACAACACGGGGGAGGAGAAGGAGGTGCCATTACCCGGTCCCACACTACCGTAGGTGTTGGCAACGTAAGTTCCTTCACCCATAGCCACCACATTGGGTTTTATACGTTGATCGTATGTAGGGCCGGTAGAGCTGAAAGAAGCATAGTCACCGGCTACATTCACTGCGCCAATAGTAAGAATGCTATCGGCATCGCCGGGTGCAGAGATATATTTCCATGGGCTGTTGCCGGAGTTTCCTGCACTGGCAACCACGAGCATCCCTTTTCTGGCAGCCATAGTTGCACCACGGGAAGATAATGCATGGCGGCCGTTCATATCGGAGTATGTATAGTTTAGAGAAGTGTCGTCGAAGGTAGTGTAGCCAAGGGAGGAGTTGATCATATCAGCGCCAGCGCTGTCAGCAAACTCAGCACCCACCACCCAGTTGAACTCCTCTACAGGAAATTCACTACTGATGTCTTCAGTACGTATCAATAGATAAGAAGCCTTTGGTGCGGTGCCTACCAATATACCCGGTTGGTTGGCAGCCATAGTGGATAATACCGCCATGCCATGGGTAGAACCGGTGTAAATATCACCACCCTTCTCTATCAGGTCAATCTCTGCCAAAACCCTGCCTTCCGCATAAAGAGAATCGAAAACAGTAAGCGTATTGGCACTGTTGAAACCGGCATCCAATACCGCTATCAACATACTATCTCCTTTATACCCCAGCTGATGTAAATAATTCACTGCTATCATATTGGCCTGCGCAAATCCTTGTCCATAATTAATATTATTTGAGGTGTTTGCCAGTGCCCCATGTAACAACTCCTCTGATGCTAAAACATCAATACTTAATCCGTTTTCAATGCTTTTGGTTCCCTCTTTTTTGCCATTCTTAAAAGACTTTTGATAAAAAAGCATCGAAACATCTGACACACAACTAATTCCCAACAGATCAAAAACCTTCAGCGAATCGTCGGTCTCCACAAGTGCGGCATTTAACCACCGTGAAGTATGCAACACTGTAACTCCTTGTTGTTTAATACTGTCAATATAATTGGGGTTCACCGGCAGGTCGGAGACATCCACAACAAGGCCTTGTCGAACCCTGCGATCGATAGCACGCTGACTTAAAAACTGGCCGGGCATATTCAACGAAAATGGGCTGTTATCTTTATCGGAAAAACTTACCATAAATTTTACCGTTGTGGTAGGTTGTGCTGCTCCGCAAAATACCATTCCGAAAAAAAGAAGAATTGCAATAGTTCGTTTCATATTAAAATATTATTATTTCAATCATTATTCAGCAGTAGCCAAAGAGAGGCTTATCTGTCACTCTCATTATCGGCTAACTTCCAGATGGTAAAAGTATACATAATAAATCAATCTATAATCCCACCGGCCACTACATCGTCACCTTCATAAAGAACGGCACTCTGGCCGGGAGTAATTGCTGACACTGCATGATCAAAAACCACTTTCAACCTTCCATTATCCATCACAACCTTACAGGAACTTCCTTTGTCATGATACCGTATCTTAATAGTAAGCTGAACATCTTCGGGAATCTTATCATACTTAATAGTATTCACATTTTTCAACCAAAGCTCATCCGATAATAGTTTATCTTTGGTGCCAACATAGATACTGTTGCTTTCCGGGTCAATTTTATATACATACACCGGTTCGCCCATGGCAATATTGAGACCTTTACGCTGCCCAATAGTGTAGAAGGGATAGCCTTTGTGGTAACCAACCACTTGATCGTCGCTATTGAGAAATGGTCCCTCTCCTGCCACATTTTCAATATTTTTAACGTTCCGGGTAAGGAAAGCACGATAGTCGTTATCAGGGATAAAACATATCTCAAAACTCTCTCTTTTTTCCGTTAAAAAAAGAAAACCATATTTTTCTGCTATCAATCTTGTATCATGTTTGGTATAATTTCCCAGTGGCAATATTGTCCGTGCCAGGTTCTGCTGTGAAAGCATCCACAACATGTATGATTGATCTTTTTTAGGATCGATACCACGTGCCAATAGATACCTGTTATTTTCCTTTCTGATATTTGCATAGTGTCCGGTAGCGATAAAATCACAATTCAGCTGATCGGCTTTCTTAAGCAGGGCATCCCATTTGATGAAGGAGTTACACAAAACACAAGGGTTGGGTGTTCTGCCATTCATATACTCATCGATAAAGCCTGAAATAATATGTTCTTTAAACGGTTCGCGCAGATCAACGACATAATGGGGAAAACCAAGTTTCACTGCCAGCAAACGAGCATCATTTATTGCATCAAGACTGCAACAGCCGGTCTCCTGTTTAGTTCCGCCACTCTGGGAATAATCCCATACCTTCATCGTAATACCAACAAGCTCATACCCTTGCTCCAGTAATAATATGGCAGCTACAGAACTGTCAACTCCTCCACTCATAGCCATTAAAACCCTGCCTCTGTTTGCTGTCATGGCTACTCTACATTGAATTGTTTCAATAACATTCTAAAATCCTCAATACTTTTAAGGTTCTCTTTCGATTCTAAATGCTCCTCCTCTATAAAACGCTCTGTTTTAAGAAGAATCCCATCATTATAATGCTCTTTCTTGATAATCTCATTTTTTGGGGTAAAATAAACCCAAGTACCGTCAGGAAGGTCTTCTTTATAAGTGCCCTTGATAGCCACAGCACCATTGTTATGATAAATTGTTAACGGCCCTTCAGCTTTGTCGTCTATTAAGTTACTTTCCAGTTTTATACTGCCGTCTCTGTAATACTGCTTCCACGCTCCATTGGGCTTATTGTTTCTGTATATCATACTCTCAAAAGGCTTGCCATTTTCATAATAACCAACCATCTCACCATGCAACACCCCTTTCACATAAGTCTCCTTTATCATCAACAGCTCATTGGTGTTATAATACTTCCAAACACTGTCTTTTCTTCTGTTGGTATACTTCCCGATCGCCATGATGTTGCCATTTTTGTGGAACATCACAGTGCGTGCGGTGCTGCCGCTATCAGCGTATATGACAGTCGATTTCACCATTCCTTCATCATGATAATAAGTAAAAAGGCCGTGCGGTTTACCATGGATGAAACTGCCTTCGTACCTTAGTATTCCGGTGTCATATTTTTTCCAATACCCGTGTTTTCTCCCGTACTTGTCTGTTCGGTTTGTATCCTGCATTACCACTGTTGCAGATAAAAAAGATACCGACCCAACGATAAGCGCCACAAGGATAAAAATTTGCTTTCTCATTTTTTTTGTTCACATTTAATTAACGACAAAGCCATCTCATAGAGAGAGGCAAAAATAAAATCAGGTGTAACAGTATCAATAAATTCCGTTGGATAATGTTCTCCAATAAAAACAGTTTTCATCCCTGATCGTTTACCAAACTGTATATCAGAAACAGCATCCCCAACCATTAATGCCCTTTGAAAATCAATCTCCGGAAACTCTTCTTTTGCCAGTTTTGCCATTCCGGTAGCAGGTTTACGCATATCCCCTCCCTCCTCTTCACGTTGAGGGGCAATATATATTTTATCTACGACGGCACCCTCTTTTTCAAGCGCATGGATCATAAAACAGTGTACCTTATGCACATCGCCAATAGTCATCAACCCTTTTCCTATACCTTGTTGGTTTGTAACAATAATAATTCGCCCAAATCTGGGTGCAAGATAACACATCGCCTTCTTCACCCCTTCAATAAATTTAAAAGATGCAGGATGCTTCACATAATCATCGATTAATCGCTCATTTATAACCCCATCTCTGTCGAGAAAGAGTGTCCAGGTATTATCAATATTCAGTTGATTAAAATCCATGTAAATAAGTGATCCGTTTTATTATGCATATCCGCAGAAACTCTTTAAAAAGAGTAAACGTTTTTTAACTTAAAAATTTTTCGACAGGAACCTTTGAGATTTTATCAAAATGTTCTTGGTTCAACTTCTCATGCATTTTCATATCTCTTTTTTAGGAAAGATAATACGTTCTACTTTTTCACATATAATATGGCC
>JAVVFR010000052.1:0-8082 GCA_032250595.1 Bacteroidales bacterium
GTGTTTAACAGGGTTAAGGGTAGCTGCGCTGATGGTGTCGAATAAGTCATAACCGAGCGTAAGGGCTCTTTTGATAAGCAGGTTGATATGGCCATTCAGGAGGTCATCGGGGTGTTTGTCATCGGAGCAGAACATGACTTGTCCGGGGCAGATATTCAGCAAAGGGATAAGGTCGTTAAAGTTTTTGGCTGCACTGCCTTCCCGTATTAAGATTTGCATCCCAAGGGAAGCTTTCTCTATAGCTTCTTCCAGATCAAAACATTCGTGGTCGGTAGAGATACCTGCATCGACATATTTTTTGAGCAATGCTCCACGCAGACAGGGGGCATGGCCATCAACAGGCTTGTTAAATTGTTTAGCTGCAGCAAGTTTGGCTGCAACCATTTTATCATTATTGATCACTCCGGGGAAGTTCATCATCTCGGCAAGGTATTTCACCTCCGGGGTGGCAAGCAGCAAGGCTGTCTCTGCTGCATCTATAGATGCTCCTGAAGTCTCAAAAGGAGTGGCAGGAACGCAGGAAGGAGCCCCGAAGTTAAATTTGAATGGGGTAGTATTACCATTCTCTATCATGAAACGGACACCTTCCACACCAAGCACATTGGCTATCTCATGCGGGTCAGAGACGGTGG
Organism: Bacteroidales bacterium; assembly: GCA_032250595.1. Classification (GTDB taxonomy): domain Bacteria; phylum Bacteroidota; class Bacteroidia; order Bacteroidales; family SKPS01; genus SKPS01. The sequence goes on from JAVVFR010000052.1 coordinate 633, forward strand.
CAGTAGTGCCATGATATACTGCCGTAGCAGCAAACGATGAGGGAACAACCATGGAACTCTCAATATGTACATGGGCATCTATGAATCCGGGGAAAATATATTGATCTCCTGGCACATCAGATGCTTCTACAGAGATGATTCTCCCTCCTTCAATATTTAATCTCCCTTTTGTAATAGTACGATGAATAACATCAACGATATTTCCTTCTATAATGACCTTTTTCTTCACAAATGTATTGTTGTTTTTATTCTATTAACCCTATCCAATCATTACCAGCCGGTTTCGACAGATATTTATGATGATCCAATCCCTGATCAGTTAATGTAGTTCTTTTAGTGAGTCCGATGCAATAAAACGCATTGCAATCGATCAGGTAATTCAGAAAACAGGAAAATGGTTTAATATGTTGATAAATGTAATATTATTTTAAGAATTACACAATAGGTTATAAAAAAAAACAGGAATTATTTTTTATTTCGATTAATAAGTTGTCCGCAGGCAGCATTGATATCGTTGCCTCTGCTTACTCTGACGTTGACTACGAGGTTTTTGTTTTCGAGCCGGGATTTAAAATCATCGATATTGGAAGAGGTTGTAAAGTTTTTTCCCGGTACAGGATTGTATGGGATAAGGTTAATTTTCACAGGGAAGCTTTTAGTCCATTCTGTCAATAGTTCAGCATCGTTACGGGTGTCGTTGATATTATTCAGGAGCAGATATTCGATGCTGATACGGTTGCCTGTTTTACGGTGATATCGTTGGAGGGCTTCTGTAAGTTGATGAAGGTCATATTTTTTATTGACCGGAATAAGATAATTACGCAAATCGTTATCTGCGCTATGTAAAGAGATTGCCAGTTTTACTGTCGGAAGGTCATCGGCCAGTTTTTCAATAGCCTGTGTGATGCCTACCGTTGAAATGGTGATGCGTTTGGGCGACATACCGATAATGCTTGGGTCGGTAATAATATTCACAGCTTCAACGACTGCATCGTAGTTGAGCAGGGGTTCGCCCATGCCCATAAAAACGATATTGGTAAGATGATGCTCATAGTGTTTCTCTGCCAGGGCATTAAGATGGTGCACCTGGTCAATGATCTCTGCATTGGAAAGGTTGCGTATGAACCCCAGATCTCCTGTTGCACAAAATTTACATCCTAAAGCGCATCCTGCCTGACTGGAGATGCAAGCAGTCATACGTTTTCCTGAAGGTATCAGCACTCCTTCTGCCATCACCTCATCATGAAACCTGAACTGCACTTTTATCGTACCGTCTTTGCTGCTCACTGTTTGATACGGTATGGCTTTTTCAATAGAGAATTGCTTATTGAGTATTTGACGAACTTCTGTGGAGAGGTTGGTCATAGCATCAAAAGAAGAGCAGCCTTTTACCCATAACCAGTTGTAAAGTTGTTTGGCATGGAAAGGCTTTGCCCCGATGGTACTGAAATAATCAGTTAACCGGGGCAAATCATAACTGCGGATATCTTTTTTCTTTTTGTTGGTCATGTCTTTAGCTGCAATACGTATGTATTTGCAGCGGCAAATTTACTGCAGAATAATCTTTTCGGCAAACATTTGATTTCCTGCATGCAGCATAAGCAGGTATTGTCCTTTTGCAAGGCTTGTTACATCAATTGTTACTGAATGGTCACCAGCATTTTGCTGTCCATAATCTTTTAGCAGTGTTGTACGTCCCTGTAAGTCAACAACATGCACTTTCAGTCCGGCACTCTCTTTCAGGAAGATATCGGCATTGATAATTCCATTGGCAGGATTGGGATAGATATTGCGGATTTGCATCAGGGCATCAACCATACTGATGGTTTCCACGCTCATAGTGTTTCTGTTGATAAAAGCTGCATAAATATTCAGATTGCCATTATTGAGCCTGCCATCGGTCCATATGGGAATGATATAGTCGTGCAAAGCAAGGATCTGTGTATATTCTCCAATACCAAAATCGCTGTTGCTTGCTCCAATGGTTGAGAAGTCTGTGGCTTCAGAAGTGACTTGATAGGCAGGGGAGAAAGAATTTCCTCTGTCGAATGATTCACTAAAGAAGTAGTGTGTCATAACATTATTGGTATCATTACGTCTGTCGTACCATCCCACCACTACATTTCCTTGTTTCCCGATAGAGATGGTGGAATAGAACTGGTGTGACCCTACTGTATCGCTGTTGTCGTTTACCACTAATGGGGTGCTCCAGGTGTTGCCGCCGTCGGTTGATGAAGAGAGGTAGATATCCAATCCGTTGTTGAGTTTTGCTGTAGTTCCATTGGCGGTCCATGTGATATGCAGGTCTCCGTTGTTTTGATCGGCAGCGATATAAAGTGAGGGATAGATCCTGTCGACATCAATACCTACAATAGTGGTGTTCATCTGTCCTGCGGAATAATTGGGCAGCTGACAGTCACTTACCTTCACAGGAGATGAGAAAGTGACCCCTCCATCGGTTGATGAAGCATAAAAGATGCTGTATTGCAACCCATTAAGAGAGCCAAAGAAGGTCACATGCACATGGCCATTATGATCAACATCGAGGCTGGCGAATTGCACCATATCGAAACCGGCGGTATTAATAGTACCGGTAGCACTTTCGAAAGCAAGGCTGTCTTCACGCAGATGCTTGATAGTGATGGTAGCTTCTCCGGTAATACCGTTGATAGAAGCATAACTAACGTAGAGGGTGTTGTGGAAAGCAAGTCCGGAACGGTCAATAGCCATCCATTGCTTGTCGGGTACCGGAGCAGTGAGTGTTTGTGATGCCATAATCAGTTTCGATGAAGCAATAATATTATCTGCCGGCACATTCCATGTGACACCTCCATCATCGGAATATATCCATAAAAGCTCCCAGAACACAGTGTCTGTTGATGATCCTTTGATATATAGATCGATATAGGTATAAAAGAGTTTTCCTGTTTCGTCGAACGCAAAAACAGGGTCTCCGCCACCCAGGCTCATCCCGTTGGGTTTGGAGGGCATAGGATTAAAGGTGCTCTTTATCCAGGCGTTGCCAAAGTTTTTGGTATAGTACAAAGGAACCTGAAGCGAATTGCCTGATTGGCGTATTGGGCTAACCACAATGTTGTTGCTGTCGGTAGGGTTTATGGCCGCGTGTACCTCAGCATCAATATAAGAGGTTTGTGCAACAGGAGCATCGGTGTATTTTAAACTTTTTAATAAACGCTCATCTGCTTCATCAATGCCATCGGTGGCCAGATAGTTGCGCAACTCCTGTGGATCCAGCTTAATCTTTTCAGTCATTGTCCATTTTAATGCTCTCGATTTCTCTTTGAGGTCCTGCGAAAAAAGGGACGCAGTCCATAAAAAAAGGGTAATAACAAGGATAGTTTTTTTCATGATTCATTTGTTTCTTTAAAAAATGTTTAAATTATCTTATAAATTATTTATACAAAATAGCGTGTTTTCGTTGTTCAATTAATAAACAATAAATAAAACAGACGTATTATCTTCCTAAAAAGTTACAGAAAAAAGCTGCTACCAGTCGTCATCCTCTTCCTCCTCGGGTTTGGTCATATAGCTGGTAAAACTACTGATAAAATCATCCATATAGGTTTTTATTTGAATAAGGTATCCACGATTAGACTCACTGTAGAAGGGGCTCTCGGTATCGATCCATTGCTCCAGCGGAAATTTTGAATTGCCTTTTACGGTGAATTCAGTGATGGTATATCTGAACCGGTTCTCTTTAAACTCAAAAGTGAAGCGGTAAAAGACCTGTTTTGATTTTATTACGGTTCCATCAACGGTATCCACCAGTTGAATACGTGTTTCACCTTCAATGATGCCATCATTTGGATTTCTGGTTTTAGTGATCTCTCTGGCATTGACAAAAAAGATATTAAGCCATTCGATGGCTTTGTTATAAAGCGTTCTGGCTTCTGTTTCCGGCACATTTATCACATCCCGGTATTTTATCTTCCCGGATTCCACGGGGAGAATGCTGTCGAGGCTCACTTGCTGGGTATTGCCAAAGAGGGTCATTGATAGGAGTAAAATTGATATGATTGTTATTCTTTTCATCACTACACTGTTTTATTTATGAGCAAACGCAAGGATAAAGATAAGATTTTATTGGATAATGAAAAAAATTCATACAACTCCGGATGTTTTTTTGATACAGTATCAATCAAGTTTAAGAACAGCAAGAAAAGCTTGTTGTGGTACTTCTACATTACCTACCTGTCTCATTTTTTTCTTTCCTTTTTTCTGTTTTTCCAGGAGTTTACGTTTACGTGTGATATCGCCTCCATAGCATTTGGCGGTCACGTCTTTCCGGAGTGCTTTCACTGTTTCGCGAGCAATAATTTTGGCACCTATTGCGGCTTGTATTGCTACATCGAACTGTTGTCTGGGGATAAGTTCTTTGAGCTTCACACACATTCGTTTTCCAAAAGCGAAGGCATTATCCTGATGGATAAGAGTAGAAAGAGCATCTACCATCTCTCCGTTGAGCAGAATGTCGAGTCTTACCAGTTTGGCAGGTTGATAGCCGGTGAGGTGGTAGTCGAATGACGCATAGCCTCTGGAGATACTTTTTAGTTTATCGTAAAAATCGAAGACAATCTCTGCCAGGGGGAGTTCAAAGGTTATCTCTACCCTATCGCTGGTAAGATATGTTTGGTTTTTCAGCGTGCCTCTTTTCTCGATGCAGAGGTTCATCACGGCACCTATATATTCTGATTTTGTAATGACCTGTGCTTTAATGACCGGTTCTTCGATATGTTCGATCTTGTTGCCGGAGGGCAACTCAGAAGGGTTGTATACCTCAATGGGCTCTCCTTTGTTTTGAAATACTTTATACGATACATTGGGTACGGTGGTGATGACGTTCATATCGAACTCCCTGTCGAGGCGTTCCTGGATTATCTCCATATGAAGCAGTCCCAGGAACCCACAGCGAAAGCCAAATCCAAGAGCTGCGGAAGATTCCGGCTGATAGCTCAGCGAGGCATCGTTGAGCTGTAGCTTCTCCATCGATGAACGCAGGTCCTCATAGTCATCGGCATCAACGGGATAGATACCCGCGAAAACCATCGGTTTGACAAGCTGGAACCCTTCAATAGCACTGCTGCATGGATTGTCAACATGTGTGATGGTATCACCTACCTTGACTTCTGTGGAGATTTTTATGCCGGAGATAATATACCCTACATCACCTGCACTAAGCTCCTTCTTTGGGATCATCTTGAGTTGTAAGACCCCTATCTCATCAGCATTATAAGCTTTATTGGTAACAAAAAACTTTACCTTGTCCATCGTGTGGATGGTGCCGTTCATAATTCTGAAATAGGCAATAACACCCCTGTATGAGTTATATACAGAATCGAAGATCAGGGCTTGTAAAGGAGCTTTTGGATCTCCTTTTGGAGCAGGAATGCGCTTGATGATAGCTTCAAAGATATCTTCAATACCATAGCCGGTCTTTCCACTGGCTTCGATAATCTCGTCATATTTGCAACCCAGCAGGTCAATTATCTGATCTTTAACCTCATCAGGCATCGCATTGGGAAGATCCATCTTGTTGATGACCGGTATGATCTCCAGGTTGTGTTCAATGGCAAGGTATAAATTGGATATCGTTTGTGCCTGGATGCCTTGTGTTGCATCAACAATAAGCAATGCTCCCTCGCAGGCAGCAATAGATCGTGATACCTCGTAGGAGAAATCAACATGACCCGGGGTGTCTATCAGATTAAGCTTATACCACTTGCCTGCTTCTTCATAATTCATTTGTATAGCATGGCTTTTTATCGTTATGCCTCGCTCGCGCTCCAAGTCCATACTGTCAAGTACCTGGTCTTGAAAATCGCGGACTGAAATAGTATCTGTATGCATCAACATACGATCGGCCAACGTGCTTTTCCCATGATCAATATGTGCTATAATGCAAAAATTTCTGATATGCTCCATCGTTTTCTTCCTTTTCAGGTGCAAAAATACAATTTATCAGCATGCTGTCGATAATAATCGTTCATCATAATGCTCCGAGTTTTCTCAGAAGATTCTTTTCATTCTTAAGATTACTGCTGAAAAAGGAAATGTTGTATCTTAGCTAAAAAAAAGTGATATGAGAATCATCCCATTACTGATACTTTTAGCATTTCTGTTTACAGCTTGCGACAAAGGAAAGGTGTATCAAAAGCGTTATAAGATGGATAAAAACAGCTGGAAACGAGTCAACAGTGAGTTGCTTTTTGAGGTAGATATACAAGACACTGCTGCACTGTATGATATTGATCTTGAGATACGTCATGCTGATTTTTATCCATACGAATATATTGATATCGGGTTTAACATCTATTATCCCGGTGATGAAGAGCATCTGACAGCTCCGCGGATATTTTTAAGAGATAAAGATGGTGCTTTTAAAGGAAAAGGATCAGGGGAGATCTGGGACTTTACCTATCCTATACGCAGGGAGATGTCTTTCCCGGAGAGAGGAGTCTATACCATTGAAGTCTGCAATTATACAGGCAGTAATTTTGTGCTACCCGGCATCATGGAGATTGGACTGATTGTCCGGAAAACCAAACGGTAACATCACCAAAAATATGGTTAAACGTTATTCAGACCATAAACATCTGACTCTTTTCTTAAGGTCTTTGCCCGACAGTCCAGGCGTTTATCTCTATTTCGACAGCGATGATATTATTATTTATATTGGAAAAGCAATAAACCTTAAAAAAAGGGTCCGTTCCTATTTTCAAAAAGAGAGATTCGAGCAAGGCAAGCTGGCAGTGTTGGTAAGAAAGATCGCACGTATAGAACATATTGTTGTGAATAACGAATTGGATGCGTTGCTTCTGGAGAATAATCTCATCAAAGAACACCGTCCGAAGTATAATATCCAGTTAAAAGATGACAAGACTTTTCCATGGATATGTATAAAGAACGAGCCGTTTCCAAGGGTCTTCTCTACACGAAATACAGTGAAAGACGGATCGGAATATTACGGTCCTTATGCGTCGGTGCGGATGATGAATAACATCCTTGATCTTATCAGACAGCTCTATAGAATACGGTCGTGTAACCTGAAACTGACACCGGAGCATATCGCATCGGGAAAATATAAAGTGTGCCTTGAATATCATATTAAAAATTGCAACGCACCCTGTGTGGGGTATGAGACTGAAACGGAGTATAACAATACCATTCATGATATCAGACAGATCATCAAGGGTAATATCACTCATATTATCAAAAAGTTACGCACGATGATGCATCAGTATGCCGGTACTATGCAGTTTGAACTGGCACAATCGTTGAAGGAGCGCCTTGAGCTGCTTGAAAAATTCAGAGGAAAATCCATAGTCGTTAATCCGAAGATCAAGGATTGTGATACTTTCTCATTCCGTTATGATAACGATACTGGTTATGTTAACTATCTGAAAGTTGTTGATGGTGCTGTTATACAATC
>JAVVFR010000053.1:0-8047 GCA_032250595.1 Bacteroidales bacterium
CCATGGTTCCTGGAATATATGGACTGTAATATTTATAAACACTCTTTTTTCCTACTTGCCATCAAAAATTTGTAATGAACCGATAAAATTATTTATATTGCATCATCTTAATCAACAAAACTATTAATAACTAACATAAATATTATGGACACTGAAAAAATAGTATCACAGATCGTAGAGATTGCTGTGCAATATGGTCCCAGATTGTTGGGTGCCATTGTTGTCTTGATTATTGGTTTTTGGGTAATTAAGATGATAACCCGTGGTTTTTCAAGATTTATGGAGAATCGTAAAATGGACGACTCCCTTAGGCCTTTTCTAAAAAGTATCTTTAGCATCCTTTTGAAAATTTTGCTTCTCATCAGTGTGCTAGGCATGGTAGGTGTTGAAATGACCTCCTTTATCGCTATTCTTGCCGCTGCCGGTCTTGCTATTGGTATGGCCCTGTCGGGAACCCTGCAAAACTTTGCCGGGGGAGTTATTATTCTTCTTTTTAAACCTTTTAAGAGTGGTGATTTTATTGAAGCTCAAGGGTATATGGGTACTGTAAAGGAGATACTGATTTTTACTACCATCTTAAAAACACCTGATAATAAGACTATTGTAATTCCCAATGGAGGCCTCTCTAATGCTGCCCTTGTTAACTTTTCAACAGAAGAAAAACGACGGGTCGATTGGGTATTTGGTATTGCTTATGGCGATGATGTGAACAAAGCAAAACAGATCATTCTAGATATTTGTGAAGCGGAAGAGAAAATATTAAAAGATCCGGAAGTGTTTATAGTACTTTCCGAACTTGCTGATAGTTCAGTAAACTTAACAGTTCGTGCATGGGTGATGGCTACGGATTATTGGGATATATTATTTGCTGTCAATGAAAGCGTGTATCATGCTTTCAACGATAATGGAATCAATATTCCTTTTCCACAAATGGATGTTCATCTGCAGCAATAATATTGTTTTTTCTTTTTCGAAAATCAATAATGATAAATATGAATGAACTTTTACTTCCTGCTATTAGGGATCGCTATAGTCCAATGATATTTGGTGATAGAAAGATTTCCGAAACAGCTGTCTATTTACTTTTTGAGGCTGCCCGGTGGGCACCTTCATCTTTTAATGAGCAGCCATGGGCATTTGTGTATACCACAGACGATCAACAAAAAGGGTATGAACAATTCCTGTCTTTGTTGACCGCATATAACCGTGACTGGGCATCGTCGGCTCCACTGCTTATACTGAGCCTTACTAAAAAACGTTTTGCGCTGAACGGAAAAGATAACAGTTACGCGCTGCATGATACCGGTATGGCTGTTGGCAATTTAATCCTTCAAGCCTCCTTTATGGGTATGCAGGCACATCAGATGGGAGGGTACGATAAAGCAAAAGCTCGGGAAACATTGAATATCTCTGAAGAGTACATCCCTTGTGCCATAATTGCTGTGGGTTATCCCGGCAATCCATATGAGGCTGCAGAGCCTTATAGGGAACGTGCTTTGGAAGAACGTGTACGAAACCCTGTCAGTGATTTTGTTTTTAAAGAAAGGATGCCGTAAACAGGGTAAGGTGTTTTATTTTTTTTTGTTCGAGTATTTTCCAAACAACACCTAGATAATTAGAGATATCTGAAGCCATAATGGCATCTTTACTTTTCTCTTCTGCAACGATATCGGCGGCCATTCCATGTGCAAACACGGCCAATGGCAATGCTTCATGGGTTTTGTATCCTTGTGCCAGGAGGCCAAGGATGATGCCGGTAAGGGTGTCGCCTGTGCCACCTTTGGCCAGTCCCGGGTTGCCTGTGTCGTTGAACAGGCATGTGCCGTCGGGTCCGACAACAACGGTATGTGCTCCTTTTAACACTACCCAGGAGCGATGCTTCACAGCGAAGGCTCGTGCCATCGATAGCCGCTCAAAATCATCCTTAGCTTTACCTGCTAGCCGCTCAAACTCTTTCGGATGGGGGGTGAAGACCGAACCGGGTGGTACAAAAGCCAGCCATGTGGGATTATTCGCTAATATAGTGATAGCATCTGCATCAAATATTATTGGAACAGTGGCAGTTTGTATCAACAGTTTTATGGTTTGCTCCGTTCTTTCCTCAAACCCTATCCCGGGGCCTGTAGCTATGGCGCTATAGGGCTGTAGATCGGGTAGGTGTGTGATGTATGTTTCTTCCTGGTCGACAGATACAATACATTCAGGTAGTGATGTTTGCATAATTGTAACAGATACCTTTGGCAGGTGAGCCGTGAGTAAACCGGCACCTGATGCCATTGCTCCATGTGCCGACAGTACCGCTGCTCCCGTCTTACCATAACTGCCCGAAAGGAGTAAGGCATGACCGTAGCTCCCTTTATGAGAGAATTTAGACCTTAATTTGTAGGAAGATACTGCATCAGCATCTGTATATAGATGATTGCCGGTCACTGCATTGTTAATATATTCCTGATGAAGCCCAATGGGAATAATATGCCATAACCCTACCCACCGATGATTGCATGCAAAAAACAGTGCGTATTTAGGCAGCTCCAAAGAGAGCGTATGGGTAGCCTGAATAACAGTGGCTGTGTCATGATCAGTATATTCATCGGCAAAAAGGCCTGAAGGAAGATCGATGGCTATCACTGGGCAATGTTGACTGTTGATATGTTCAATACAGGCTCCTGCTAATCCTGCAGCCGGCCGTGTGAGTCCTGAACCTAACAATGCATCAATAATAACTGTGCCTGAAGCGATGACCGGAAAAGCGTCTTTTTCTGCAATATGAGTTATTTCTATTTCCGTCTCTTTCTTCAAGCGAATTAAATTGTGGGAGAAATCCAGGGTGTGTTTTTTTGTAAATGCTAACACACATACTTTGACAGAATATCTTGCGCTGTAAAGATGTCGTGCTATCACCAAACCATCGCCACCATTATTACCCGGTCCGGCAAATATTACCACCGGTGCTTCCGGAGGGATATGTCCCTTTATCCAATCAGTACAGGCAACACCGGCACGCTCCATGAGCGCTGTTGAGGTGATCGGTTCATGAGCTATCGTGTAAGCATCGGCTTCACGTACCTGATCAATGCTTAAGATTTTCATCAATATAAAAGTTTAGCGTTTGGCTAAAGGTAAAAAAATATCATGACATGATAGAATGCCTCTGTTTTTTTTAATGGATAAACGCCGAAGAAAAGAGCAGTAACTACATAAATGGAAAAGGGACTTCGGAATCAATAAAGTTTACAATCCATGTAATATATAAAATGACAAAAACAATGTATAATGCAGAAAGCACAACACCGATAATGGCACAAATATTTCCCGCCTTTAAGTTGTTGTAGGAGGAGGGTAAATATGCCTTCGGATTAGCATCGTAGACGCGCTTTGCCTGGCTGCTCATGATCAGGGCGATAATACCCAGTATCAAACCTACAATACCGTAACAAAAACACCCTACAATGGAGAGTATCCCTAATACTAACACTCCGGTAGAGTTGGGAAGGTTTTGTTGAAAATGGATGCCGCCACTACCTTGATCAATAGGGGGTTGCTGCTGGAATGGTTCACCATATTGCTGCTCCGGGTTACCTTTTTGGTTAAAAGGATCTGAAGGATTAAATGTGGGTTCTTTTTGGTCTTGATTCATATTGCTTAAATGGTATGATGTATTATTTTATAAATATATTGAATAACAATTATTGACACCGTAAAGATAAAAGAATATTTAAGAACCTGACTACCGTATTTAAAAGAAAAGATCAAATGGAGGACTAAAAACACCAATAAAAACATTACCGGAAGCAAAGCCGGATAGGTTGTAATGCTTTCATAAAAGTTGCCTCTGAGTAGTTCAATGAAAGCCCGCTGCATGCCACAACCGGGGCAGTCGATATGAAACCATGTTTTCGACGGACAAGGCACCTGGTTCTTTTCAAGGATATCAGCCAGCTCTTTTATCATGCGGCAAATTTAATAAGTTTTCAAAAACTTCTTCTAAAACGTAAAAAGAAAAGCTTACCATAATTGCCGAATTCACTTTTTTTATCACCGAAAAAAAGTTGCCCTACCGCTGATAGTTCCAGGTCTTCAGCTAATGAATATTGTATTGTGGGGCCGATAAACCATGATCCATCACAAGGGTTTATAATGGATGCCATATTGGCTATCATCAGTGGAGAGACGGGTATCATTATCTGTGCAAAAAGGTTGTGCCTTGAACGGGTGAGCATTTTTGCGGACAGCGGTTGGCTTACCAGCAGGTTGATATCTTCGGCTTTTTCTTTACTGCCGTTACTGTTATATAAGACCCCTGTTTGCAAGTACAGGGAATTACGGAAAGTGTAATCTGCCGATACAGAAGCCACTACCTGTGATATGGTGTCTGTAAAATGCTCAATATCAAGAAACCATGTAGCTTCGCCCCTGAAAGCAGCACCATACACACTGCCTGTCCATCCGATGCCCGCAACAACATCGCTTTCTGCTTTACCCCCCAGTAGCTGGAAATCATATCCCCAGCGGTTGAACTTATATAACCCGGCCATCGACATTTTATCAAATTTGTTGTCGATTTTATAAACCAACTCATAACTGCTGGCATAACCGGTATAATACTGCAACCGGATAGCGTCTGTTCCGGGCCGCTCTTCGTAGTCGAAGTCAAAGTATGAATATACATTGAAGAGATCATTGGGGTTCCATACCAGATTAGTGCCCCAGTTAATGCGCTGCCGGCCGGCTGTGATATTTAGATTGCCTTTGGTATAGTCGAAGTATAATCGATCAATTTCACTATGTAGGATATAGGATGTGTCTGAAAGAAGCTCTTTCGAGAGGTTGAAATACCCGGGGTGCTGGTCAGGTATACCTGTTTGTCCCTGATATAGAGCAACAATATCTCCATACATAAAACGATTGCGTATGCTTCCATGAAGGGAAGCCATTGGGGTGATATACCATGAGAGATTAATGCGGTTATGGAAGAGATTGTCGGTAAGCCATAGGGTCTGATGATCAGGCACCCATAATGTATGCATAAATTTTAGATATCCCTTCAGCATAAAGGATTTAGCCTCTGATGAATCACTCTGATCCAGGGTCATTATCTCCCATGCATCATCGTCAATCATCACAGCCTCACTATCGGGCTTATCAGGTTGTAAAGTATCGTTTTGCCCTTTAGCAGGGTTTGCGAAGTTCACCAAAAGGGCCATTATTGGTATTAAGGCAGGTTGTATAGTAAGCAAGAGATTCTTCATACAAGACAACTATTTTTGTTCATCACTTTTTATTAATCCGTCTTCCAAAGTAATTATCCGCCGTGCTTTTTCCATCACACGTGCATCATGAGTAGAGAAAACAAAGGTCATTTGCTCTTTCTCATTAAGTTTTTGCATGATCGACAACAGGTTGTTTGTTGAAACAGAATCGAGGTTCGCTGTAGGTTCGTCGGCCAAAACAAATTTTGGCTTTGATGCCAGTGCCCTTGCTACCGCTACCCGTTGTTGTTGTCCACCCGATAACTTCGAAGGCCTGGCATTGATACGCTCTCCCAACCCAACCGACTCCAACAGCTGTATGCTTCTTTTGTTACGTTCTTCCTTCGACCGGCGTTGTAATTGCATAATGAAAGATACGTTCTCTATGGCTGTTAATACAGGAATCAGGTTATAGGATTGAAAGACAAAGCCAATGTTGCATTTCCTGAAATCTGTCAGCTCTTTGTTGGTAAGATTGTTGAGGTGCGTGTCGTTTATTATTATCTCTCCCTCCGAAGGCCGGTCTAAACCACCAATAATATTCAACAGGGTGGTTTTACCTGACCCTGACGGACCTACAATCGCTGTAAACTCACCTTCGTGGATCGCTAAATCAATACCTCTGACGGCATGTACTTTTACTTCCGACTCTTCATACGTTTTATGTATGTTTTCCAATGTTATTACTCGCTTCATATGACAATCTGTTTTTTTTGTATGACTAAAACTCCTCTGTTGATGAACAATACCCGGTTAATTTTATATATGGAGGCCTTTTTGTATTATGTTTAATCTTTTAACTGGTTTTTATGATGTGCGTAATGCTTCTGCGGGATTGAGCCGTATCGCCCGCCCTGCGGGGTATATGGCAGATATTATCCCGGTAACTATCACAAGAACCGCTATATTGATAAGCTGTGGAAATGTTATTTCAGGAAAGACCAGCGTTGCATATCCCATCCCTTCCAGCCCTTCACCAAAGGCATCCAGCGGGATACCTTTGATAGCACTTAGTCGCACAACAATGTATCCGAAAATAATACCCACAATACCCCCCGTTAAAGATAATAATACAGACTCCATCACTACCATCCTGAAGATCATCCATTGATTCATACCTACTGCCTTGAGCATGCCCAGTTCTTTTACACGTTCAAGAATTACCATAAGCATGGTGTTGATAATTCCAAAACAGAGTGCTGCAAGAATGATAATGATAAAGATCATCATATACTGGTCCATCGTGTCGATAAGCATACTCAATTCAGGAGATATCTGTTTGAAACTAAGTACCTCCAGAGGATCAAGCAGTTCCGATAAGCTTTGGGTGACACTTCCTGTTTCATCAGTATTGTGGAGCAATACAGCAATTTCATGAGCACTGTTTTCAGGCATATCCAATTGTTTGTCTAAGTAATCCTTCTTAACAAACAAAAACTGTCCGTCGAACATATCGTTACCGGTGTTGAATATTCCGCATATATCGTACCGCTCGCTGATCTGAACGGTATCGAGATTGTTGACAGTGATAATGACTTTGTTGCCAACATCTACGTTCAGTTTCTCCGCCATGGTCTTGCCGATAAGCATAGTGCTGTTACTGCCTGAAGTAAAATAATGACCCGTATCGATAAAATCAGTGATATTGGTTACTTTTTGCTCCTGTTCGGGTTTCACGCCAACAACAATGCCTCCCTGCTGTGCATGAGCGGTTGATATCAACGGAGTAATAATGGTTCTTTTGGATGCAGCCACTACGCGCTGATCCTCTTCAATCTTTTGAAGTACTTGCTCTGCTTCTGTAAGAAAGAGTTTGGCGTCATAATTCTCAAGGTAACCCGGTTGATGTACCTGGATATGAGAAACCTCAGTGCCTATGGCTTGTTTTACCTTTTGATTAGATACTCCAACCATAAAGGCCGTGGCATATACCCCTGCAAACAATCCCAATGCTATTGCCGTGATTACAACAAAACTTCTTGTTTTGTTACGCCATATATTTCTCCATGCAATTGATAAAATCATGATAATGTTTTTTAATGAATCTGCTCTTTTAACCGCGAAGTGCTTCTACTGCCTTCATTTTACTAATACTCCATACGGGATACAATCCGATAATAAGTGCGATAAAGAATACAACAATCGCCTGTGTAATAAAAATCGAAGGGTGAATGGATGCATACATCACCGGCTCAAAACCATAGTCAAGCATGATTTCTGCCAGTTCACCCTTAAGGTTTATGGGATTTTTGTGTAGAAAAAATACCACAGGAATACTTAAAATGATACCCGATAATGCCCCTGTGATGCCAATAAAAAGCGATTCTATCAGCAACACTACAGAGACAAAAAACTTTTTCATGCCGATAGCAATCATCACGGCAAGTTCTCGCGTCCGCTCTGCCATCATCATAATTACCGTTCCCAGCATACCAAAGCCAACAACCATATAAAGGATACCTTTCATAATCACTGCACTGGCACGATCGCCTTCAATCTGTTGCACAAGGGCCTTCTCCATCTCTTTCCATGTGAGTAGCTTCTGTGAACCATCGAGCAGCGGCATGATAGCTGCTGCAACATCATTTACCATATAGGGGTCTTCAACCAAAATAATATAGGATGATATCTTTCCAAATGCTGAAAGATATTCTTGCTTCAAGGATAAAGGCATAAAAAGCATATTTTTATTCAGTATTGGATTTGGATGTTGAATAATCCCTTTTACATGATACAGTCCAAAAGCTGAAACACCATGATACCCCTGGCCTATTAAAACAATCGAATCTCCTGTCTTA
>JAVVFR010000054.1:0-8007 GCA_032250595.1 Bacteroidales bacterium
TACCGACTATATTGATGATGTAAGTGCCACCTATGCCGACCCGTTCATTTTAATGTCGGAAAACACCCCTGCAGCTATGATCTTTGGTAACAGAATGCTCGAAGAAATTGCTCTCAGCACTTTGGATATCAGTCCTAAAACAGGTCAGAGCAACCTTGAAGACCTTGAGACTTACGGATCCTTGATGCAACAATTTGTCGGTGAACAAAGAGGAGACGAAAGCAATAAGGATTGGTACTCTTTCGCAGGGATAACAATTACCTTCAAAATCGGTACCGGACGGGCTCCAAAATGCCCAGCATTCCAAAATCACTATTATTACAAAGAATATCGTACAAATTAATTGCAGCATGGTGCTGCAATCAGTAAATTATGTTGACGCAGAGGTGTGGAGATGAGTTTTGAGAAACAGTTAGATAAAAATAGACTCCCACGACATATCGCCATAATTATGGACGGTAATGGACGATGGGCAAAAAAAAAAGGCAAACTACGTGTTCTTGGCCATGAATATGGCGTAAAAGCTGTTAGAAAAGTTGTTGAAACTGCTGCCGAACTAGGCATAGAGTTTCTTACCCTCTATGCTTTTTCTACAGAAAACTGGAACAGACCACAATATGAAGTAGATGCTCTTATGCACTTGCTCGTTCGTACCATCAATAAAGAGATTCCTACACTGCAAAAAAATAATATCAAACTACATACTATCGGCGATATAGATAGTTTACCCAGGGATGCTAAAGCAGAACTCAGCAAAGCGATTGAAATTACCAAAAATAACAACGGCACTACCATGGTACTTGCTCTCTCATACAGTGCCCGCTGGGAAATTACCAATGCAGCTAAAAAAATTGCCATAGCGGTAAAAGATGGCAAAATTGATCCTGAACAAATATCAAAACATCTTTTTTCAGAACATCTTAACACCGTTAATATTCCTGATCCTGAATTACTCATCAGAACCAGCGGAGAAAAACGAATCAGCAATTTTCTGCTGTGGCAAATCGCATATACTGAACTTTATTTTACAGAAATACTTTGGCCTGATTTCGGAAAAAATGATCTGATTAACGCAATAATAGATTACCAAAACAGAGAACGCAGATTCGGAAAAATTAGCGAACAACTTGGATCAGATGTAACTTAATGTTTAAATAATAGTCTTACTATAATATTGAAAATGAATAACCAATATGTTTAAAAACACACAACTTTTACTATTCTTGCTATTTTTTCTTGTTAATACCTCTTTGTCAAGCCAGATAACCATTGGTGATAACGACAAATTCGACTATACAGAACCTAAAGAGTATATCATCGGTGGAATTACTGTTTCCGGTATAAAATACATTGATGAAAGTTTTATAAAACTGAAGTCCGGCCTTATTGTTGGGGAATTGTTAGATATTCCGGGAATAAAAATCACGAATGCTATAAAGAATCTTTGGGAAGAGGGAATCTTTGGAGAAATAGAAATAAAAGCCACCAAGATACAAGGCAACCTGATCTTTCTCGACATCTATATTAACGAAAGACCCAAACTTTCGATGTATACATTTAAAGGTTTGAGAAAAGGTGAGGTAGAAAACTTACGAAAAGAGATCGGCATCAAGCGTGATGATGCGGTAACTGAACATATGTTGAACAGGATCAGAGATAAAATCACCAATTATTATATAGAAAAAGCTTTTCTGAATGTTGAGATAGATATCGTTCAAAAAGTTGATACCCTAAAACCCAATTATGTCATTCTAACAATTCACGTCAACAAAAACAATAAAGTAAAAATCGGAGAGATTGTAATTGAAGGCAATGAGAAACTTTCTGACAATAAGATTAAACGGTTGTTAAAAGAGACAAAGAAAAAGAACATAGTCCGGTTTTGGAAAAAGAGCCGTTTCTCCGAACAAAATTTTAAAGAAGACAAATTGGCATTGATCAATGCCTATAATGCCCTGGGTCATCGAGATGCGATTATCCAGGATGACTCTGTATATAAACTACCTGATGGCAATCTTGGCATCTCCATCACAATAGATGAAGGTCCGGTATATTTTATCAGAAATATAACCTGGGTTGGCAATACACGTTACAGTGATGACACATTGTCGCAGATATTGGGTTTTAAAAAGGGCGACATATATAATCAGCAATTACTTGAGAGTAAGCTTTTTATGAATATGGAGGGGGTAGATGTAAGTTCATATTACCTTGATTTTGGGTATTTATTTTTCAACCTTACACCTGTTGAGTTGATGGTAGAAAACGACTCTATCGATCTTGAGTTAAGAATTACCGAAGGGAAGCAAGCCATTATCAACAAGGTAAAGATTTCCGGCAATACACGCACGAATGATTATGTGATTATACGGGAGGTACGAACAAAGCCGGGGCAACTTTTCAACAGGTCGGATATTATCAGGACCCAACAGGAGTTGGCACAGACCAGATATTTTAATAACGAGACGCTGGGTTTAGACTACGAGCCTAACCAGGCAGAAGGGACGGTAGCACTTGAGTACCAGGTAGAGGAGACCTCTTCAGATCAAATTGAGCTTTCCGGCGGATGGGGAGGTGGCCGGCTGATAGGTACACTGGGGGTGTCGTTCAACAATTTTTCAATACACAACATCTTTAAAAAATCTGCCTGGCGACCCCTGCCTTCCGGTGACGGACAAAAACTATCGATAAGAGCACAATCGTATGGGATTGGTTATTATAACTTCAGCGCCTCTTTTACTGAACCATGGCTGGGCGGGAAAAAACCAAAACCATTCTCTGTTACGGCATATCACTCTTCCTTCAGTAATGCCAAACCTAAAGATGATCCTGACCGCTATGCTTTTAAAATCAACGGAATGTCAATCAGCTTAGGGAAAAGACTTAAATGGCCTGATGACTATTTCTATATGAATCACAGTATCAGTATCCAAAACTATGTATTACAAAATTATACCCTGATCGAAGCTTTTAATAACGGAGATGCAAACAACCTGAGTTATATCTTTAACTTAAGCCGTAACTCTTCTGATGACTGGATCTATCCTACGAAAGGTTCTGACTTTGACTTCAGCCTTCAAATGACACCACCTTACTCCCTCTTCTCCGATAAAAACTACGCAGATTTGTCGGATCAGGAAAGATATAAATGGATTGAATACCACAAATGGAAGTTCAGAGCATCATATTATATAAATTTGGCAGGAAATTTGGTATTACACACCCGGGCTAAAGTTGGTTTCCTTGGTTCGTACAACAAGGAAATCGGTGCTACACCGTTTGAACGGTTTTACTTAGGAGGCGACGGCTTGTCAGGTATAAACCAATTTGATGGAAGAGAGATTATAGGTATGCGAGGTTACGGTGCCAGCGAACTTAACCCACGTAATAGAAGTGGCGCTGTTGGAGGAACGATCTACAACAAGTACTCGGTAGAATTAAGATATGCTGTGTCTAAAAATCCTATGTCAAGCATATATGTAATGACATATTTTGAAGCAGGCAACGTATGGAATAACTACGCAAAATACAACCCGTTTGAACTGCGCAGAACTGCGGGTGTTGGCATAAGAGTATACCTGCCTATGTTTGGAGTACTTGGACTGGATTATGCATGGGGATTGGATGAAATACCCGGTGTGCACAAAAAAGGAGCACCCGAGTTCCATTTCTCTATCAACAATTCTATCGACTAATAATTAATAATCACAATATACGGAGGACAAAAAAATGAAAAAACTACTTTTAGCAATTACCGTTCTACTTATGGCATCGTTTGCTGTAGATGCGCAAAAAATTGCAGTGGTCGACACCGATTATATTCTCGAAAACATGTCGGAATACCGGATCTCTAAGGAACAGCTTGATGAGCTCGCTGTTGAATGGCAAAAACAAATCGAGGCTAAGTTTTATGAGATCGATTCTCTTTACAAAGTCTTTCAGGCAGAAGCCCCGGTGCTACCGGATGAAGAGAAAACAAAACGTGAAAATCTGATTATCGCTAAAGAGAAAGAGGTGAAAGACCTTCAGAAAAAACGATTTGGAAAAGAAGGAGATCTCTTTAAAAAACGTCAGGAGTTAGTCCAACCAATTCAGGAAAAAGTATATAACGCTATTAAAGAAACCGCTGATGCCGATAACTATGCCATCATTCTCGATAAATCCGGCAGCATATCTATTCCTTACGTTAGAGATAAATATGATATCAGTGATGATGTACTTAAAAAACTTGGATACGAGCCCGGTGGTTTTGGATCTGGTAATTAATGAAACTTGTTAATAATAGTTAAAATGCAGGGGGAATAATCCCTGCATTCCTTTTTTTATCGATCAAGAAAAAAATATTAATACCTTTGTGCTTTATAACAAAGAAACATAATCCTATTCTCATGAAAAGAAAATATTTAGTAGTACTTATTACACTGATCAGTATAATAACGACAACAGGCTTTGCTCAGAATCAGAATAAAGCTAAGTTTGGACATGTTGATGTTGATAGTGTGTTGTATCGTATGGACGGATTTCAAACCATTCTGGATGACTATAAAAAACAGAAAAATCAATATGAAAAAGCTATCCAGC
Organism: Bacteroidales bacterium; assembly: GCA_032250595.1. Classification (GTDB taxonomy): domain Bacteria; phylum Bacteroidota; class Bacteroidia; order Bacteroidales; family SKPS01; genus SKPS01. The sequence goes on from JAVVFR010000054.1 coordinate 4,582, forward strand.
TTGGCGTAGAACAGCTTCGAGAGCGATACTACAAGTTTATGGAGTATAAAGATTCCGGTGAAATGCCCGACGACTGGTTATTAGAGCAGCAAAACAGTCTTCAGAATGAAGAAAAACGGCTTGCAGAAAAAGAACAGGAATATTCTTATAAATTGCAAAACAATTTTCAGATTGGGTATGATTCATTGTTCACTCAGATTATGGAGGCAGTCAATACATACGCAGAAAAAAATGACTACACTTACATCTTCGACGGCACCAGTGCCGGACAATTTGGTTCGCAGGTATTATATGCTTCCTCCTCAGCTAATATCACACAGGAATTGATGAAACAACTCGGTATCGACCCAAAGAAAAAGGCAGTGAATCCGCTAAAATTCCTTGAAGAGATAGAGCGTCAGGCACAACAAGGTGCCAACAACGTCCCCACCATGGCTCCGGGAATGTAAGAATAATAAATAGTGTCTGTATCTTTTCCGGCCTCTTATTTTTGCATTATCCTATTGTAACTATCAGTTTGTATTACAATGATATATGCTTTTCCAATTAAATTTCTGCGAATAGGTTTACACCATTTTTCCCGGATCTACCCATTTATCAAAATCTTCTTCGGAGACCAAATTAAGCTCCAGCGCGGCCTCTTTGAGGGTTTTGTTCTCTTCAAATGCTTTTTTTGCAATTTTTGCAGAATTTTCATATCCGATATGCGGATTGAGTGCGGTTACGAGCATAAGTGTATTTTCCAGGTTTTTCCGGATATTTTTATGATTCGGTTCTATTCCGGCCACACAATTGTCGGTAAATGATATTGCTGCATCGGCAAGATTATTGGCAGCTTGCAGGAAATTATAGATCATGACCGGTTTAAAGACATTCAGTTGAAAATGCCCATTCATACCTCCAATAGTAATGGCAGCATCGTTACCCACCACTTGGGCGCAAACCATTGTCAATGCTTCGGCTTGGGTAGGGTTCACTTTCCCGGGCATTATTGATGATCCGGGTTCATTGGCCGGCAGTTCGAGCTCACCGATACCACAACGAGGCCCTGACGCGAGCATACGGATATCATGGGCAATTTTCATCAGGCTGACAGCAAGCCTCTTAAGCGCCCCTGAGGCCTCTACTATAGCATCGTGAGCAGAGAGTGCTTCATACTTATTCCTGGCAGTAATGAAAGGCTGGCCGGTAAGAGATGCTATTTTTTCAGCTACCAGCTCCGAATAACCGGCAGGTGTGTTCAAACCAGTGCCAACGGCTGTGCCTCCCAGGGCAAGTTCAGATACATGAAACAACGTATCATGTAACGACTTTAGACCATTGTTAAGCTGAGCTACATATCCCGAGAATTCCTGTCCTAAAGTCAATGGGGTGGCATCCATCAAATGAGTACGGCCTGTTTTCACTATGGATGAGAAGGCTTCAGATTTTTCATGCAGTGTATCCCTAAGTTTGGTAATAGCAGGAATGGTCTTTCCCACCATTACGGTATATGCAGCGATATGCATCGCCGTAGGAAAGGTGTCGTTCGAAGACTGCGACTTATTCACGTCATCATTGGGATGAACAAAAGGTTTGCCTTCTCCCAGAGAGCCCCCATTGATAACATGAGCCCGGTTGGCTATCACCTCATTGAAATTCATATTGCTCTGTGTCCCCGATCCGGTTTGCCACACAACCAACGGAAACTGATCATTCAGCTTCCCTGAAACTATTTCATCACATACCGCTGCAATAAGGTCGCGTTTTGTCTTATCCAGCACACCTAAATCATGGTTTGCCAAAGCAGCAGCTTTTTTCAAAATAGCAAACCCATAGATGATCTCTTTAGGCATCTTTTCATTGCCTATTTTAAAGTTTTGAAATGACCGTTGTGTTTGTGCACCCCAATATACATCAGCGGGTACATGAACAACACCCATTGTGTCTCGCTCTTCTCTTGTTTTCATAATATAGCTCTTTTTTTTATTAAAGCACTTTGTTGATATTATCGACCGGATCGCCAATAACGGCCTTGTAATGGCCTTCAACGATAGGCCGTTGAATAATTCGTGGGTTTTCTATCATTATTTTAATCCACTCCTCGCCGGTAAAACTTTTGTTTTTAAAATTGCGTTTAACGACTTCTTCCTGTGTCCTAATAATCTCATGGGGTTGCAGGTTCAATTTAAGCAACAGTTTTTTCAACGCTTCCTCGGTAAATGGTTCTTTGATATATTCCACCACTTCAAAATCAATATTATTATCTTCCAAAAACTGCTTCCCTGCCCTGCTCTTCTTACACCTGGGGTTATGATATATTTTTATCGACATACAATCAAAAAGTTTACGTAATGAGAGCTAAAAGTAATAATAAATAATATCTGAAAAAAGAGGCTGTGAACAATTTTATGTTTTAACCGTTGCATAAGATCAAAACAACTGTTCTGTCAATGTAACAGGGTATGGGAAAAAATCACCGGGCCCTGCCAAACTCCATAAGAAAGCTTTTTATAAAACCATCAAGGTCTCCATCCATCACGGCGTTAACATTCCCGGTCTCAAAGCCGGTTCTTGTATCTTTCACCATTTTATAGGGATGCATCACATAGGAGCGTATCTGTGAGCCCCACTCTATTTTTTTCTTAGACCCTTCGATATCGGCTTGTGCTTCTTTCATTTTTCTCAGTTCTGCTTCATAAAGCTGAGATTTAAGCATTTGGATAGCTTTTTCCCTGTTTTGGCTTTGGGACCTTGTCTCCTGGCACTCCACCACAATCCCTGAGGGTTCATGGTGTAGTCTTACAGCTGATTCCACTTTATTCACATTTTGCCCTCCCGGTCCGGAAGCACGAAAGGTATCCCAGGTAATATCTGCATTATTAATCTCTATATTGATATCGTCATCGACCACCGGATAAACATAAACAGAAGCAAAAGAGGTATGTCTTTTGTTCGCAGCATCGAAAGGAGAGAGCCTTACAAGCCGGTGAACACCATTCTCGCCTTTGAGATAACCAAAAGCATACTCCCCCTCAATCTCCAGGGTTACTTGCTTAAACCCTGTGATCTCACCTTCTTGCTGATCAATAATCTTGGTTTTATAATCATTGCGTTCTGCCCATCGCATATACATTCTCATAAGCATCTCTGCCCAATCCTGGCTCTCCGTGCCACCCGCACCGGAATTTATTTGTAAAATCGCATGCAGTTTGTCCTCTTCATTACTAAGCATATTTAGAAATTCGAGACCTTCGATATATTTTTTAACCTTTTCGAACTCCTTCTCCACCTCCGCTTCGGTTGCATCACCTTCTTCAAAGAACTGCACCAACACATTGAAATCTTCCCAGGCTTGTATAGCTTTTTGATACTCGCCTGTCCATCGCTTCAGCACTTTAATCTCTTTTAATATGGTTTCTGCTTCTTTTGGATTATCCCAAAAAC